>JAHEOB010000251.1 GCA_018610095.1 Halothece sp. MAG | reverse complement strand
TCACGGGTGGGTGACTAGTCCTAAACTTCGTCGTAGTATGGAGCAATGCTTAGAGCAACTTTCAGAGACGTCCGAACAATTTTGGGCTCGCTACTGGCATAATTATTGGAAAAGTCAAACCTCTTTTCTAGCACGAGAACATTTATCTGCTTATTTACAAGAACCTGCTTATTGGGCTGCGTACCATATTACTCGTAGCTTTAGCAATGTTAGCTATAGTTTGGCAGATTGCTTTCAGATTGCAATCGCGGATTTAGATACCATTCTCAAACGGTTTAACCCACAACAGAATACGACTCTGAAAGGATATGCAAGAGCCGTTTTTAATAGCACAATTAAAGGAATCTTACGCCAACGTCAAGAAACTGATATTTGTTCTGATTGGGGATTATTGCGCAAATTGAGTCAAAAACGAGTTAGTGAAGCGTTACAACAGCAAGGATATTGTTGGGAAACCATTACTGCCTATACTCTAGCTTGGCAATGTTTTAATCAAATTTATGTTCCAGAACCGGGACAGAAAACGCGACAATTGAGCAGACCCGATGCAGAAACTTGGAGCGCGATCGCGCAATGCTACAATCAAAAGCGTCATCAACAAAATCCTTCTCTAGAGGCGGTTACACAAGAACAAGTTTTAGAATCATGGCTAATTAAATTAGCGAGTGCAGCGCGATCTTATCTTTATCCAAGCATTAGTTCAGCCGATCAACCCCTTTCAGAAGGTGATGACCGAGCCTTTGTGGATACTTTACCAGATCCGAATGCTACCACACCAATGACAGAAATGATCTCTGCAGAACAACAGCAAGAAAGAGAAGCACAGTATTCGCAAATGAATCATCTTTTAAATAGCGCGATCGCGCAACTGGATGCTAAACAGCAAGCCCTTCTAGATTACTATTACGCCCAAGGTTATACTCAAACCCAAATTGCTAAAGCACTAGAGACTAAGCAATATACTGTTTCTCGACAGCTCAATAAAATTCGGAAAATACTGTTACAAACCTTAGCACAGTGGAGCCAAGATAGCTTGCATATTTCACTAAATTCAAACCTATTAAAAGAAATGAGCAGTGTATTAGAAGAGTGGTTAACATTCAACTATTCTTCCTGAACTGAATGAGTCAACCCGATGCAGAATTATGCTTAATTCCTATGAATACTGATTTTTTATCAACAACTGAACCAACTCAAATTTTATTAGAAATTCCTGAATCCGTCCAAAAAAGCGCTCAGGAAAATAGTCAAAAGCTTTCGTTTCCTAAGGAACGCTGGCAAAACTATATCAATCAGCTATGTTTTGACACAGTACTCTCATGGCTACAAGAAGAAACAGAGAATGCTAGCTCTGTCTGGTCTAGATTATCATTACCCAGTTTTTGGACATTCATAAGTGGGACTGCCATTACAATTAATGAAAAGCGCGTTATTCTCATTCCCAATGAAACGATTGATACCAGTGAATTAAGAGTTCCACAGGAATGGGTTGATATTCCTAATTGGGTTGGAGATTACTACTTCGCGATTCAAGTGAACCCAGATGATGGTTTAATTCAAACCTGGGGATACACGACTCATGCTCAACTGAAACAACAAGGCAATTATGACTATGAGAACCGTTGCTATGTCTTAAATGCTGAAGACATTGTTGATGATGTCAGCGCTTTTTGGGTAGCACAGGAACAATGTTCTCAAGAAGAAACGCGTGCCGAAGTTTCTTCGCTAGCCACACTTTCTTTACAACAAGCAGAAAACTTATTAGAAAGGCTTAGCAATTCCGATGTTTTAGAGCCTCGCTTGGCAATTCCCTTTGAAAATTGGGGAGCTTTGTTGGCTCATGATGGCTGGCGGCAAAGATTATACGAACGTCGTCAAGGAATCGCTGAACAGCGTTCAATCTTGCAATGGTTACAGTCAGGGATTTCCGAAATTGCCCAACAAGTGGGTTGGCAAAAATTAGACTTGCAACCTGAATTAGAAGGTGCAAGAGGAACTCAAGTACTAGAAAAATCCATTGCTTTTTCTCGACGTTTAAAAATTGAAAATCAATCTTATGAATTACAGATTAGACCATTTGGCGATCCCACAGATAGAATTTGGCGTTTCCAACTTCAACCTATGGAAACGGGAAAACTGATTCCGGCAGGGGTAACTTTACGACTGTTAACTGAAGATCTTCAACCTTTTGAAGGGAATGAAGTAACTGCAATAACATTGTCTCAACAACTCTGTCTCTATATTGAATTAGCAATTGCTCCTAATGAGGGAATTGTCTGGGAAACTGAACCCAAACCAGAAGGGTATGAGCGTGAAATTTTACGGTTTTAAAGTAAATTCAATCAAGCTTAAGGGAGTTTACTAAAAAAAATCAAATATTAGGATTTATATTAATCATAGAGAATGGTCTCCATTTTATTTGATAAGAGTTAGCTATAAATACTGTCATTCTTAAAGTATTAACGATTTATGATGATATAATTGTATAGAAATAGATAACGACTTATTAAAAAAATTATGCTTAAAAAACTAAACAATCGCTTACGATTTAATCGATTAAGTACCTCAGCTGCCATTATATTCTTGATTTTGTTTTTGGGGAGTTCTGCTTTCGCAGAAACGACTTTAAGACGAGCCAATATTTATAAATTAATCAATCAAGTTTTGATTAATGGAGAACAGGCAAGTAATGACGATAAATTAATTCCTGGATATGAATTAGAAACTGGTTCTAATTCTAGGGCAGATCTGTTATTCAATGAAGGTACTTTAGCAAGAGCCCCTTCTAATACAGAATTTAACTTTAGAGCAGGTACTAGACGCTTTGAACTTTCAGAAGGAACTGCTTTATTCATTCTTAGACCTGGTGGAGAAGATAGAGTTTTAAAAACACCAACCGTAGAAGTAACTGCCAAACCGGGAACTGCATTCTGGGCTACTTATAATGCAGAACAAAATCAGACTAGAGTTGGGGTTTTTGCTACTCACCAAGAGCCTGTTCAAGTTTCACCTATTCAAAAATCAGAGACAATTCAATTGCAACCTGGCCAAGCTATAGATATTGGCGAGCATCAAGTTGATGATCCTCAAGCACTTAATCTAGAAATCTTTTATCAAACTAGTGGACTTGCAGATGGATTAAGACCCGGTGATGATCTTGATGAATATCCTTCGGAACTCAGAAAAATCTTAGAACCAGCACAAGAAAATGCTTCATCGGCACTACAAAAACAGCAGGAAAAATTTGAAGAAGAGTTAGATCAATCAAATAATGATTCTACTCAAGAGAATGGAGATAATAACAAAATGACAGAGCGCATAGAAACAGAACTGGGTCAAATTCAATTTATTCAGGATTAATGACTAACTAACAATGGCTAGCTTTTTGCTTTAGGGATTGGTTAGTCAAAGATACTTTCTAAATCCTTTTTGTCTTAAACAATCAAATTAATAACTTCATTTTGTTAAAAAAAACTATTTAAATTAGTGACCAAGAACTGAAGTAATCCTAGGTAAAAAGATAGCCAATTGCATTAATTCATAGAAATCAATCGAGTAAAAGGGTAAAAAGCCTATGTGTCCTGTTGCTGTCAAACGTAGCACTCATCAAACTTATCAAACATCAAATATCGCTCAGCTATGGGCACTACTCATTGGGGTTAATGACTATAAAGATCAGAGCTTAACGTCACTCAAATATTCTGCTGCGGATTGTCAGGAATTAGGTAAAGCACTAGAGGAAGCCACTCAAGGATTTCAGCAACGTCAAGTTTTAACTTATCATGATTATGCAGCTAATTCTCCTAGCTTAGCTGCTGTGAGAGAAAGTCTTAAGCAAATTGCGACTCATGCTAAGGAAACGGATCAGGTCGTTTTTTACTTTTCAGGTCATGGTGTTGTTGAACAACAAACACAACAAGCCGTTCTTTGTCTAAATGATACAACGCCATCTGATTTATTAGGAACAGGATTACCCATTTCAGAAGTCTTACAACGGCTAGGGGAATGTGCTGCAACAATTCAATTTGTTTGCCTAGATGCTTGTCACAGTGGTGGGGTTAGTTGGCAACCAACACTTAATAATGTGACTCCCCAACTCATTGAACGGTTACAAGAACAGGCTGCTCGTAGCCAAGGGTTTTATGCCTTGTTATCTTGCGATCGCGCTCAGCAATCTTGGGAGTTTCCAGAGATTGGTCATGGCATTTTTACCTATTATCTCATTCAAGGCTTAAGGGGGGAGGCAGCCAATACCCAAGGAATCATTGAAGCGGATCAACTCTATCGCTACGTTTATCATCAAACCCTACAATATATTGATCAAACCAATCAGCAACTGCGACTGATCAATCAACAAAAGCGTAATCGTGGGGAAACCAATCTCCAAGCAGAATATCCCTTACAAACGCCAAAACGTATTGTTGAAGGCGTTGGGGAACTGGTTTTAGGGAAAACAACGCAAGCTGATTCCTCACAGGATTCTCGTCGGGCTTTAATGATTGAAGCCAATCCTCAAAATCAAACCAGTTTAGAACTGGGAAAAGTTTTACGAGGCAGGAGTCAGTTTGAACTTGATTACTGGTTTCCCAAACAAATGTCTTCCACTCAGCTTCAGGAAAAAATTCAAACGTGTTTACGCTTAAGGGAAACCGGAATTGTCGAAAATACTCATGGTAAAACAGAAACGGCATTACTTTATATCAAAGGAAATGTGGAAGTCGATGAAGCAGGAGAGGTTTATCTGACTATAGTCCCAGGAACTCGACTTTCTCGTTCTTGGCTTCGTCAGCAATTGTCTCGTGCTAAAGCTGTCAAACAAATTATTATCATCAATTGTACTGGTACTCCCAATCTCCAAGAGTGGATAGAAGAATTAAAACTGGGAACTGATTATGGTCAGTGTCTGATTGTGGCTGATTCGGGAGAAGAAACACCTGATCACTTTACCGAAACCATCGTCGAAACGCTAAGCCACGCTGATCAAAAAACTGGATTAGCGGTGGCAAACTGGCTTTATCAACTGAAAGGCGATTTAGCTGAAACCTCAATCAAACTTGATATTTGGCTTGCTGGGGGACGAGGGGTCATTGAAATTTTACCAGCTAATACCCAACTACAAGACAATTCTCGATCTAACCTTGATTTAGGGATTTGTCCGTATGTGGGATTAAAACCTTTCCAATTGGAAGATTCTGCCTATTTTTATGGTCGAGAACAATTAACGCAACAACTAGTCGCTGAGCTATATGAACGGTCATTTCTTGCAGTGGTTGGGGCTTCTGGTAGTGGTAAATCATCAGTTGTGCAAGCAGGAATCATGGCACAACTTCAGGCAGGGAAACAGCTTCCTGGCAGTGAACAATGGCGAATTTGCTATCTTCGACCGGGAGAGCATCCCTTAAACAGCCTGACACAGCAATTGGCTAGTTCTCAGGAAACACAAAATCAACTTGAGGGATTTCTCTATCAAGGGGTTGAAGGATTGGTTCGTTGGCTTCGTTCCTATCCAGAACCCATGATAGTTCTCATTGTTGATCAATTCGAGGAACTATTTACCCTTGCTTCTCCTGTGGAACGGTCTCAATTTCTGGAACTATTATTGGGAGCAATTAATTATGCTCGCGATCGCCTCAAACTCATTATTACCTTACGGGTAGATTTTATTAGCCACTGCCTAGAATTTTCAGAATTAGCGGGACTCCTACAACAAGCAAGCTTTTTTGTTCCTCCCCACTTATTGGAGCAAGATTATCGGAATGTGATTATCAAACCGGCGGAAAGTGTGGGATTAGAAGTGGAACCAGCACTGGTGGAAGTTCTATTACAAGAAATTGGAACTGCCACTGGAAAGTTACCACTACTGGAATTTGTTTTAGAGCAGCTTTGGGAATACCGTCAGCAGGGAAAACTTACTCTAGAAGCCTACCAGCAGCAAATTGGCGGATTAGAAGGGGCTCTCGAAAAGAAAGCGAATGCCGTTTATGAAAACCTTGATCCTGAGGCGCGTAGTTGTGCTCAGTGGATTTTCCTTGCCTTAACCCAAGTGGGAGAAGACATTGCTGATACCTCTCGTCGGATTAGTAAAGGCGATTTAATTGTTAATAAATATCCTCAAGCCTTAGTCGAACGAACCTTACAAGAATTAGTTAAAGCAAATCTAGTTATCCTAGATTCAGAAATCACCAGTTATGCTGAAGTGAGTCGAAGCCGTGGCACCAACGAACTATCAGAACCGGAAGAGTTATCGGAATTCCCCCTAGAAGCAACTATTGAAATTGTTCATGAAATCTTAATTCATAACTGGTCCACGTTACGTTGGTGGCTAGAACAAAACCGTAATCGCTTACAATTACAGCGACAACTGGAGCAAGCAGCTAAACTTTGGCAACAAAATAATCAAAATCCCGATTATTTATGGCAAGGGGCGCGATTAGCCCAAGCTGAAGAAATTTATATTAAGGAGACTGACGAACTATCCGAAAGCGTTCAGGCATTTATTGAAGCAGGGTTAGCCAAACGAGATGCTCAACAACGTCAAGCCCGACGGCGACTCCGACGCGCTCAAGCTGCTGCTGCTACAATTAGCTTTTTAGGTATAGCAGCAATTGCAGTGGGTAGTTTAGCTTTTTGGCAACGTCAACAAGCATTAGAGAATCAAGTGGAAACGCTCAATTCTTCAGCACAAGCATTTTATGAATCAGAAAAGCCTTTAAAAGCATTAAAAACCAGTTTACAAGCTGAAGAACAACTCACAGATATTGCATTTTCCTCGGACTATCTACCAATCAAAGTCGCAAGTACTTTACAAGACTTACTTCACCGCAGCCAAGCCCGTAACGTTTTGACCGGACATACTGAAACTGTGTCAGCAGTTGATGTTTCCTCAGATGGAGAATTTATTGCTTCAGCTAGTTGGGATAGTACGATTAAGCTATGGCAATCCAACGGAGAGTTATTAAAGACATTGGAGCATCATCAAGGGTCGGTAATCGATCTTGACTTTCATTCTAATAAGAATCAGTTTGTTTCAGTGAGTAACAATGGCACCATTAAACAATGGAATCAAGCAGGTACATTAGTGCAAACGATAAAGACCGATCAAAAAGGTCTTACCAGTGTTCGTTATAGTCCTAAAGGAAATTTTATAGCAACGGGAACAGAAGATGGAACCATTACGATTTGGACCTTCGACGGCAAGCAACACGAACAATTTGTTGCTGATAAAGAAGGGGTCGATCGTATTAGCATTTCTCCAAACGGTCAATTCATCGCTTCAGGCAGTGAACAATCCGCTTCGGTAAAAATTTGGCAACTTGATGGCACGTTAGTGGAAGAGTTTGGGAATTATCAAGCGGGTGTCGGTGATATTGCCTTTAGCCCTAATGGTCAATCACTTGCTGTTGCTAGTTTATCCGGTAAAATTGAGATTCAAAAAATAAATGGTCGTTCCAAACGTCAACTACCTAGCCAAAACCAACCAATTACAAGTATTGCCTTTACCCTAAATGGAGAAACCCTAATTACTGGCGATAAAGCAGGAACTATCAAGTATTGGTCTTTAGAAGAGAATCCAACCTCTCCAATGAAAACATCAACGGCTCATCAAGGCACGGTAAGAGATATTAGTGTGTTTCCAAATCGGTCTTTTGTAGTGTCTGCTAGTAATGATCAGACCTTGAGAACTTGGGAATTACCAGAAACAAATCGTTCTCATGAGGAAGAGATTTATACTGTTGCCTTTGCCCCTTATCACAATCGCGCTGCTTACGCAGGTTGGGATGACACAATCAAAATTTGGAATCGTCAGGGAATTACTCAACAAGAACCAGAAATGACGCTAAAAGGTCATTCTGGCAGTATCAACTCTCTCAGTTTTAGTGCTAATGGACAATATTTAGTTTCAGGAAGTGATGACAAAAGGATTAAAGTTTGGAATCTTGATCACCCCAGCAGTCTCTCGCAAACCCTAAAAGGTCATAAGAATCGTGTTACAAGTGTCGATTTTAGTTCAAATGATGAACTCATTGCCTCTGGTAGTGAGGATGAAACAATTCGCCTTTGGAATCGTTCTGGTAAACTAAAAGAGAGTTTCTCTGCCCATAAAGGGGGAGTCACCAGTGTTCGTTTTGCGCCAAAAGGGAAAATCCTTGCATCAGCAGGATATGATGGCAAAGTAAAACTCTGGCAAGCCGATGGCACGCTTCAACAGGAATTTAAGGCCCATGAACCCGCAGTCAGCGATATTGCCTTTAGTCCAAATGGTCAAATTCTAGCGTCTGCAGGATGGGATAATACGATTAAATTATGGCGTGTTTCTGATGGTAAACACCTTAAAACGTTACAAGGACATCGGAAGGCAGTAACCGATCTTAGTTTTAGACAGGATGGAGAGGTTCTTGCTTCAGCCAGTAAAGATGAAACGATTAAACTTTGGAATGTTGAGACAGCAGAAACGCTAGCCACTTTAAAAGGCTACCAACAACCACTAAATAGCATTAGTTTTAGTCCAGATGGTAATAGCTTACTAGCAGGTGGTAAAAAGGGGAATTTAAAACAGTGGCAATTTGATCTTGCTGCTTTGCAGGAAAAAGGCTGCGATCGCGTTTCCAACTACCTAATCACTAAGGTTGAAGCATCTAAAAAACAGTCTTCCCTTTGTGAAAAACAATTCCATCATTAGAATTCTTATTTAGTATCAAAATAGCTCTAAATCGTAACCAACACGAATTCCAGCCTGAAACTCATCGGGATCAATACCTTCTAAAGTGGAGTTACCAAAGTTATAAGCAATCAATCCTTCAATGAATAAATCTTCCGTAGCCTGATAAGTAATTGTTCCTTGCAGTTGCTGTTGGAAATCTGTTCTATCAGCTTCGGTAAAACTATCCAGCGTAACTTGATATCCCAATTCACTTTGCCACTTTGAAGCAAGTTGATAACGTAGAGCAAAATCAAGTTCATTGCGAATATAACTCAGTTCATCAGGATTAACAATGTGACCTGCCAAAGCATAGGTAGAATTTAATGTTAATTTTTCACTTAAGCGATCTTGACGTTGCACTGAAAGTTCAACGACATTATCTACTAGAAAAGCATCACTATCATTTGTTGAAATAATTTCATTTCCATTACCAGCATCATAAAGTCGATCATGACGCCAACTAAGTTCTCCAAATACTTTGGAATTAAACTGTCTTTGGATACCAACTCCTAAATTAATAGAATTATAATCCAAACTGTTGCTATTACCATAACGGACAAAATTTCCGCCACCATAAGCCATTAAATTTGTATTTGTATCTAGAGAAGGAGTTGCTACTAAAAAAATTCCGTTAGCAAAACTAATATCGGAACGCTCAAAATTATCAAGACGAGGATCATCTGTTTCAAAATCCTCTATAGAGGTAATATTAGAACTAGAAAATAATGAAGAACGAAATAGTAAATCTACTGTAGAGGGTTGCTTTTTTCTTTCATCAGAAATCACTTGAATGTCACCAAGCTGTTCTTCTTCTGTTGCCGTATAATTAGTTTCTTCACTTTCTTTATTTTGTTTTTCTTCTAGTTCAGAAGCAAAAACAGAAGTAGCCGTTAGGGTTTCTATTGCACTTACTGTTAAGAATAAAAATGCTTTACTTACTAATTGCATAACCTTTTTTTGATTTTGCTACATATCGATTACTTTTTAACAGTCAAACCAAAACAAATAAAAATTATTGCTGTTGAGGAGGTTGTTGCACTGGCTCTTGTATGGGCTCTTGAGGAAATAAATCAATTCCTAAAGGAAAGTTTTCTTCGTTAGGTCCAATTAAGTCTCCTTCAATTATTAAAGGACGAATTCCTCTTAAATTAGCGTTAGGATCTTCGGTAGATGGAATCTGGGGAGAAAGATTGGCTTGTTCCCTTAAAGCAGCTAGCGTTTCTGGACAAACTGCTTCCAAGGTGGTTTGAACCGCAGATGGTCCTTCCGGAGACTGGTTTTGACAACCTGGTCCTAAACCTCCTGTTAATTGGCTAGTTTCATAAAACACTCTTAAATTAAACGTTTGAACCTCTCCAACCACATCGTCAGTTACAGTAACAATTTCTCCACCGTTGAGTTCAACAGTATCTTCTCCTTGGGCATTCGATACTTGTACGCCTTCATTGGGATGGTTTGTCAAAACACCAACTCGCGTTTGATTTTCATTAGATCGACGTTGAACAAATAAAGCAGTACCAGGAACTTTAATCTCTGCATTGGGCGTTTCTATTGTTCCTCCATTACCTGGTCGAATAATCAATAACTCTGTACCATCAGTTAATTGGAAGCGTCGTAACCCTGATTCAAAGTGAAAGCGAGTATTCGCTGTTGCCCGCGCGATCGTTCCTTCATTAAAAACAAGATCAGCACGAGAATTGGATTGAGTTTGTAAAATATCGTTTGGAAATAACTTATCCTCTTTTTCCGCTTGATTCTCATTAATCAAAACTCTATTAATTAAATTATAAAGTTTTGCTTGTTCCAAGAGCGATTGTGCTGAACTAGGTGTACTAATAAAAATACTTCCTAAAATCCCAATTACTAGTTCTTTACGAAACTTTTTTTTCATCAATTCTCCAGTTATTAATGAGTACGACTAATAGTTAACACATCAGTGACTTGATCTTAGCCTTCAATTTGCTTGTCATGTAAGGCTTCCAAAAATCTGTAGGGTGTTAGGTTCTGTTGACACAGAAAGGCACCATCAAAATCTAGGTATAGTAGCAAGTTAAGCAATCCTTCAGTGAAATGAAATCTCGTGTTAGATTGGATGATTCAACTTGGGCTCGGATTTTTAGCTTTCTCAAATCTCAACCTGATGTACGAATTGCAAATCCCAAACAGTGTCGTCGCTTTTTAGAAGCAGTCCTTTGGATCACTCGGACTGGTGCTCAATGGAGAGAACTACCGAGCAGGTTTGGAAAATGGAATACGATTTATAAACGATACCGGCGCTGGTGCCGACGAGGAATTTGGACCCGTTTATTGCAAGCCAGTATTGATGATCCAGACCTAGAACAGCTCATCCCAGACAGCACAGTGATTCGAGCTCATCCTTGTGCCGCGGGAGCCAAAGGGGGCAGCAATATCAGTCCTTAGGACGTAGCTGTGGTGGATTTAGTACCAAACGACATGCGGTGGTGGATGCTTTAGGAAATCCTTTACGATTTCTTTTGACACCGGGACAAACCTCTGACATCACCCAAGCAAGGGAGCTATTAGCCGACTATGAACCCTACCGAGTTATTGCAGACAAAGCTTACGATAGCTCTAGTTTTGTCAACTTCCTTCGCGCTCGCGACATGGAAGTAGTCATTCCTTCCAGAAAGAATGCTTGCAATCCAAGAGTGTATGATTCTCATCTCTACAAAGAACGACACTTAGTGGAATGTTTCTTCAACAAATTGAAGTATTATCGTCGAGTATTTAGTCGTTTTGACAAAACAGATTTATCTTACTTGGGATTTGTGGAATTCGCTTCTTCTCTCATCTGGTTACGATAGTTATGTCAACAGAACCTAAGAGGGCGTACTTTTTTCTAGCGGGACTTAAACAAAAACTCCCTGCGCGATCGCGCTCAGAGGGGGCATCACGCAACATTAACTTGGGTTAAAAGCAGTAATAGAACATCCACTAAGTGTTTAGTCCTTTTCTGTTTCGCCAAAATTCATTACACTGATCTAAATATCACCTTTAGCTTAAAAGTAATAACAATAGCTGGAAAAACAAAAATGAATACTCAAAAACAAGTAAAACTCAAAACGCAGTTAAGGCGCACCGTCCAGAAAAAACGACGATACGCCCTAACCGCTTGGTAGTTCTGTTTTTAGCTTTCGGAACGACATTTCCGAGAGTAAAAATGGATGGCGAGGAACTGCAATTTCCGCGCCCGAATGCAAACCCCGATCTGAATGAGGGGCAAATATGCAAACCCCGATTTGGTTGAGGGGCAACACAATCTATAAAGATTATATTACATCATGTCCAATTTAGACAGTAATATAAATCTCCCCTCAGCCAGATCGGGATAACCAAAAAGGTTCATCCGATGTCTTTCAACTATTATAATCAGCAAAAGAATCAAAAAACATCAACCAACCAAACCGCCACCAAAACCGCCACTAAACTTTCCCTCTTCCAACAAGCGCAAGCTCAGTTAGCCCTACTAGGGAGAAATCAAAATCGCCCTTGGGCAATCATCAAGCGCAACAGCACCAAGCCCTACGCTTATCATTTGCCATCTGACACCCTCTGGAAGCTGACAACACGGCAAGCTCAAGACGGTGAGCATTTCTTAGATGACCAAGATAAACGATCGCGCTTTGATAATGGTTGCCTGAAATACTTCTTTGGCAAGCGTTATGAGCAGGGCTTTAAGCAGTTAGAACACTTTGCCAAGCAAGGGGATGAACTATTTGTCATTCCCAACTATATTCCCCTGCAAGATGGTGAAAATGGCATTGGGGCTGATTTTGTGGAAAGTTATCCTGCGATTTT
>JAHEOB010000250.1 GCA_018610095.1 Halothece sp. MAG | reverse complement strand
TGGGATTAGCTTTGGCATAATTGCGAATGGATTGAACAAAATCTGATTTTTGAGCAGCTTCATAGTTAGAAAATTTTATTGGAAAATCATTAGGGAGTTGACTGAGACAATTAAAGGTTAGTGATTGATCCTCTTTGTAACGCTTATCAGAATAAGAGGGTAATGATAGTTCGCTATTTTTAGGGGATTGGGAATTGCTTGATAGTTGACAAGAAGACAACCATAATAAGCTAATTAGTGGCAAATAGGAGAAATATTTTAAGGGGTTCATTAATAGCAGCGCGATCGCGCTTTGAGGTGACAAATTATTCCCTTAAGACTAACACAGGGCACGGGGCTTGGCGTACTACCCTTTCTGAAACTGATCCTAAAGCAAACCGGTTAAAACCACTATGGGCATGGGAAGGCATAATGATGAGTTGAATCTCATTTTTTTGGGCATAATCAATAATTTGTTTGGCGGGCTTCCCAATGACCACGTTAAACGGGGCTTTTTGATATTGTGGTTGAGAATAATGTTTGTAAAAAAATTTTTTCACATGCTTGCGTCTCGTATCATTATCAACCGTATGCCAAATCACCCCTGGATCACCGGGGTTAAGGGGACGTAAAACATGCAGGATGTGGATATTCTCAGGTTTTTGAATCTCCTCCATTGCATTTTCTAAGGCTTCAAAGCATAATTTTGAAAAATCAATAGGCACTAAAACGCGATCGCGCTTAATTAAACTCATATGCTCCTCCCGGATTAATCCAAGTAATTAGTGCTAAACCTTCATATCTCCAGTTTAATGGGGATTTGCTATGATGACTGTCAAGTCTAAGTTAATGTTATAAATAAAACCCCCATAATCATAACAGTTGCGCCGGCAGCCCGTTCTTTTAACCCTTGCTCTTTAAAAATGAAATGCCCCCATATAACACTGAGTAAGGCACTCATCCGTTTAATGGAGATGACATGGGCAACTAAGGTTAAACTAATGGCTTGCATTTGACAAAGTACAACCAATCCTTGTAAAAAACCAATGGGTGCTAACGTGGGTAAATTTTGAACAATTTGTTGTAAACTATTACGAGATTTATAAAGCATAATGGGTAACATCCCAATCGCAATATAAATATAATTGCTGATCGCCCAAAAGGTAGGAGAAGAATTTTGCACCCCAACTTTGTCAATTGTGGAACTTAAACTCCAAATAAAAGCTACCAATAACATTAACTGCGCTCCTTTCTCTTTTAATAAAGCCTGAAACGGAGCAAAATAGCTTTTCTGGCTATGCTTTAAATTAAGAATATAAGAGCCAATGACAATGAGAAAAATCCCAATACCATCGACTAATTCTGGCATTTCGTCAACAATAATGGGAGAAGTCACTAATAAAAATAAAGGGGTAAAGGTAACTAACGGAACGGCTAACGATAAATCAGCGAATTTTAAAGCTTTAATATAAAGTAACATCGAAATGACATTTAAACTTCCCCCAGCAACTAATGCCCAAAGGAAGTTTTTTCCAATTTCAGGAATATCAATCACACTTAATAATGGAACCATTAAAGGAAGGGTAAAAAAAATCATTGACCAAGCAACAATATATTCATCTAAACGCATTAATCCCTGTTTACTTGCAACATCTTTCAATGATTCAAATAAAGCAGTTAAACTGGCAAAAATAATCCAACTCATAGCAGCATCCTCATTATTAATGAATAACCTGTCAGATTGTAACCTTCCTGAGAATGCGCCAAAACCCTTTCGGTGACTCATATTAATTGATTATTTTTTAAGTAAGTTCGTTTAGTTTTAAAAAATTGAAAACGGAATATTAGTTATAAATACGTATGAAACTCACATATAAGTTACATGTAAATTAGTAAAAGTAGATATTTTCTTCCTTGCCATTATCTTTAAATCCATTTACACTAGGTAGTAAATACACAAAACTTAATTAAGACAATAATTAAGGAAAATTTTTATGTCAGAAGAGAGAAAAAGTTGGCAAATCAAAGATGAAGCCATTTATCAAGATTTGGCTCAAATGATGGATTTAGAGAATGAAGAAATTGAACTATTAAAAGAACTCAAACCCGAAGCGGAAAATCGATCCCGTGAAATGACAGAAGATTTTTATAGTCGCTTATTTGCTCATGATACAACGAAAGAATATCTAGAAGGCAAGGATATGGAGCATCTCCATAATATGATTGGAGAATGGTTTGTAGAAATTTTCAAAGGGGAATACAATGAAGATTATGTGAGGCGTCGCCTCAGAATTGGTCAGATTCATGTTGAGATTGGACTTCCAGTTCGTTATCCAATTGCCATGATGGATATTATTACCAATCATGGTGAACAAATTGCAGAAACAAGTCGCGATCCAGCAAAGGCAAAAGCAGCCTTTCGTAAAGCCATTGCCCTAGATGTTGCAATTTTCAATCAAGCCTATGAAGATAAACAATTAAAACATTTAGTGGAATTAGTTGGCAATGAACGTCTTGCTAGAAGATTATTGCAAGGAATCCAGTAACCGAATGGTTTCTCTTTAGAATTAATTATATCATGATTGATATTTCTAATCGTCCTAAAACAATATACTTGAATGGTGAATGAGCAGAAAAAATGAGCATTAATGTCGAAAAACTAAATCAAATCCTTCAAGAATTTGCTAGTACCACAAATGAAGTTCAAGGGGCTGCATTAGTAACGCCAGACGGGCTTCCTTTGGCAACCACCCTACCAGCAAGAATGGATGAAGAAAGAGTCTCAGCGATGTCCGCTTCCATTTTGTCATTAGGGGAACGTATTGGGAAAGAATTAGCCCGTGGTCAAGTGGAAAGAATTTTCGTGGAAGGAGAAGATGGCTATGGTATTTTAACCAGTTGTACTGAAGATGCTCTGTTTTTAGTGTTAGCAAGTCATCAAGCAAAACAGGGCGTTTTGATGTTAGAAATTAAGCGAATTGTCGAAGAATTACGCTCTGTTTTAGCTTAACTTAATTTGGGGAGGGTTGTTATGGAACTGATGCGTTTAGTGGTCACTGGGCCAGTGGGGTCTGGAAAATCAACGTTTATTCAGTCAGTGAGTGAAATTGACGTGGTTAATACCGATGAGCGGGCGAGCGATGAAACGAAAGAGCAAAAAGAAACGACCACGGTTGCAATGGATTTTGGGAAATTACGCTTTAGCCCCGAATTTGCCATGCACTTATATGGGACTCCCGGTCAACAACGCTTTGATTTTATGTGGGATTTATTAATTCGCAAAGCCCACGCTTATATTTTATTAGTTGCAGCGAATCAGCCAAAACAATTTCGTTACGCCCGCCGTATTCTAAATTTCATGAATCAACGAGTTACCCTCCCCATGCTGATTGGCATTACTCATACTGACTGTGATGAAGCTTGGGAAACTCAGGATATCGCGATCGCGCTGGGCTTTTCAGCACAAAAACACCCTCCCCTCAAAATTGTCAATCCACTGGATCACACATCGGTTGCTGAAACGCTGCTTACCCTTGCTCAACAATTGTACGAACCTGCAAATCATCAAACTTAGTCCAACAAAGGTGAGACCATGAAACTAAGCGGCTTTCTCAGCGAGTTTTCCCTTGGAGAGATTTTTCAACTGATTGAACAAGGGGAAAAAACAGGAGTTCTCTGCATTCGCGAACTAACGCCCACTAAACTATCAAATGATAGTTCAAGCAGTCCCAAAAAGTATTATCTGTGGTTTAAACAAGGTCATATCATTGCTGCTACTGATCGCGACGATAACAAAGGATTACAAACCTTAATTCAAAAACGAGGTTGGCTAAAGGAACAAACTTGCCAACAGTTATCTCATCAAATCAATAAGCCCCTCGGTCTCTTTCTCAAATCACGGGGTCTATTGAGCCATAATCAATTGAAATTATTGTTTGTTACTCAAGTGATGCGGCACGTCTTTACCCTATTCAAACTTAATCGCGGTTATTTCTTATTTGAACATAATCGGCAACCCCCTTGGGTGGAAATGACGGGGTTGACAAAATTTCCAACGGAACTGACCCTAATCGGTTTACGAATGCTGAAAAATTGGAAGCCCCTAGAAGAAAAACTACCCGAATCCGCCTCAGGCTTAATCAATGTCAGTGATAGTCAACCCAGTTATTCCCTAACCAAAGAAGAATGGCAAATTTGGGAATACGCCACAGGAAAGATATCCCTAAAAACCATTGCTGAACAATTACAACTTTCGGTTGACAAAGTGCAGAAAATAGCCTTT
This sequence comes from Halothece sp. MAG, assembly GCA_018610095.1. GTDB lineage: Bacteria > Cyanobacteriota > Cyanobacteriia > Cyanobacteriales > Rubidibacteraceae > Halothece. Next base: position 85 of record JAHEOB010000250.1, on the reverse strand, counting down.
CGCTTAATCATTATCAACCTTGCCGAAGAACTGCCCATGGCAGAGATGGTTCCTGCTCAATCTCAACTAGAAGCCACCGAATCAG
>JAHEOB010000249.1 GCA_018610095.1 Halothece sp. MAG | reverse complement strand
TTCTGGGGAAAGCCAACTGGGAAAATGGGGTTTAACTAAGGCTGGCAGTATCTCCCACATGCCATGAATCATCCCTTCTAAAATGAAGTAGTAAATGGTAGCGACTAATCCGCCAAAGACCCCGATCGCGCTAGCACACAGTAAGAGTTGAGTATAAGATAGTTGTCGATCATTCTGGTTGAGTGGTGTGGAATGATTAACCTCATTATTACTGGAGTAAATTTGATGATTTAATACCATAAATATTGCCAAATTTGAATCAGCTTTAGCTCCATTAACGACCCATCAGATATAGCGATAATTGATTATTTAGAAAATTGTTGACCACTAACGCTGTCCTAGCATTATTTCCCTTTAATAGCATTTACAATAAATCGGGAGTTAAGCGGATTGATTATCTTTGCTAAACAAATTGACTGAGATGTATTTCAATTGAGAGATAGAGAAAACATAACCCCCATAAACCTTAGATATTAATTGTTTTTTGGATTAGCCATGAACAAGTACTCTTGAAAAGATTATAAAGAAAATAATTGATATTAAAAGTATCAAACCTAACAATTTAAAGTAAAGGATGCAATAAATGCATTTTTTTAATGTAAAATTTTTGAAGGAGAAACCAACTTAATAAAATAGGATAATGGCAATAATTTTTTTGAGAAATGGAGATTACAAAACTTCGCGGTATGGTAGAACGGGCTTTAGCCGATGGCGAACTCTCCCGCCAAGAACGAGATGAGATCATGGATGCGATCTACTCTAAAAAAGAAATTACACAGCAAGAGTGTGAGTTAATACGGGTGTTGCAACATAAAATATGGACAGCGCAGATCAAAATTCAAGATTAACTCAACTTCTACAACAGGTACGGGTATTAGATCCAGTTGCAAAAACTGACAAAATTGCAGATGTTTTAATTGATCGGGATCAGATTCGGCAAATTGCCACTCAAATTACGGATTATCCACCCCATACTGACGTTAAGGATGCTCGCGGATTAATTTTAGCCCCTGGATTAGTGGATCTTTATAGTCATAGTGGTGAACCGGGAAATGAAGAACGAGAAACGGTCAATTCACTAGCACAAGCAGCACTAGCAGGAGGATTTACTCGCGTTGGGATTGTTCCGAATACGCAACCACCGTTGGATTGCCCTGCCCATTTGGGTTGGTTACAACAGAATTACCCCTCTGCTTCCCCGCAGTTTTATCTGTGGGGTTGTTTAACACAAGGAGCAAAAGGGGAAACGCTAACGGAATTAGCAGAGTTAGCTAGTTCAGGCATTATTGGTTTTAGTGATGGTGTTCCCTTAGAAAACTTAAATTTATTACGGCGAGCATTAGAATACGTGCAACCCTTTGGCAAACCCGTTGCCTTGTTCCCACGCGATCGCGCTTTAAGTAATAATGGGGTCATGCGAGAAGGGCAATTATCCTTTCAAACGGGATTAACGGGCAATCCGGCTGTATCGGAAACCACTGCCTTAGCAGCCCTTTTAGAACTAGTTGCCCTAACAGAAACACCCGTTCACCTGATGCGGATTTCCACTGCCAGAAGTGTGGCATTAATTGCTGATGCTAAAGCCAGAGGGCTTCCCATTACTGCCAGTACCACTTGGATGCACCTGCTTCTCAATACCACAGGGATTACTAGTTATGATCCCAATTTAAATGTGAATCCTCCTTTGGGCGATCGCGGGGATCAACAAGCCCTCATTGAAGGGATTAAATCAGGGGTCATTGATGCCATTGCCATTGATCATACCCCCTATACTTATGAAGAAAAAACGGTTGCTTTTGCCGAAGCCCCACCGGGCGCGATCGGGCTAGAATTAGCATTACCCTTATTGTGGCAAACCTTTGTCGAAACCGGTCAATGGAGTGCGCTCCAATTATGGAATGCCATGAGTTGTGGCCCCCAACGCTGTTTACAACAACCGTTGTTAGGCTTTGAAGTCGGAACATCCACAGAAGCGATTTTATTTGATCCCCATGCCTGTTGGATCGTTTGTCCGAGTAATTTACAATCACTTAGTGCCAATACGCCTTGGTTAGGTAAACAACTAACAGGTCAAGTGGTACAAATCTTTCTCAGTGACAGTCAATAATGGGAATTTATTATCGTGGAAAGCTCATCATCCATTTGGAAACAAATTTGGTCAAATCTCAAAGCGATCGCGATCGCGCTAGTTGTTGCCTTTTTAATCCGAACTTTTATTGCCGAACCCCGTTATATTCCCTCGGATTCCATGGTTCCCACCTTTGAAATCGGCGATCGCATTATTGTGGAAAAAGTCTCCTATTATTTCCATGATCCCCAACCAAAAGATATTGTCGTCTTTCATCCACCGAAACAACTACAAAGACTGGGCTATGATCCTGACCAAGCCTTTATTAAACGCATTATTGGCAAAGCGGGAGAAACCATTGCCATTCATGATGGACAGGTTTATATTAATAATACTCCCCTCAAAGAAAATTACATTCAAGAGCCTCCCCATTATCAACTAGAACCCATTACCATTCCTAACAATCAACTTTTTGTCTTAGGGGATAATCGCAATAACAGTAATGACTCTCATGTCTGGCGTTCCTTACCCGAAAACAATGTGATTGGTCGGGCATTTTTCCGTTTTTGGCCCCCTGATCGCATCGGTTTTGTTAATTAATGATTCCATGGGGAACAATCCATGATAAAACGACGACATTATTAAAAAAGCAAGTGTTGCTTTAATGAGGTAATTGCCATGTTGCGATCTTGGACGATGGGTGTATCCGGTTTTGCCCTTTTCATTAGTGCTGTCTCGATTCCCACTGCTGCTAATTCCCTATCTTCGGAAGATGTAGAGAATTTGTTACAGCAAGTCAACGATGGCGAAGAGGTACCTGAAGTGATTGTTGGTGATGATTCCGACTCCCAAGAAGACTCCACCTCCTCTCCCTCGGATCAGGGCAATGATGATGCCACTGTAGAAAGGGAAGAAGATGTACAAACCTCACAGGGTGATCGGCGATTTACTTGCCAAAGACATAATGGGGAGTATACAGTGATGTATAATCCCTCAACCCAGGATGAAAGTTATCCTTGGGCGGTTCCGCAACAAATGGGGGCGGAGTGGTCTCCCCAAAGACGGTGTAGCGTTATTAGTGACCGTTTAGAACAGTATCGCCCTGATGGCTTACTGGAATTACAAACTGATGTCAAAAATAATGAAGACATTGTCTGCGTCACCACGGAAGCCAATCCTAGTTGCCGGATTGTCTTTACGGTTCCTAGAGATCAAGACCCTATAGCAACGCGCGATCGCGTCTTTGATAATTTAGCAAGTGCTAATCAAGGACAAGCCACTCGCGGCGTAACAACCTTTACTGACAATTCCGATATGGGAGAGTTATTTGGCATTAACGGTTCTAATAAGAAGTCTTCTAAAGGGATTAATCTCAAACCATTTCTTGATCCTGCTGATGGCGGAACAGGAGAGGGCTTAAAAGAATTAGACTCTTCTGATGATTCTTCGAGGCAGTTAAATCCCGACCTATTTCGCTAACAGAATCTCGGCAGAGCAAACAAATCGTTGGCGGGATCGCTTCGGTGAGGATTGTGGTATTTTAAGAACGGCGTAATAAGTTAATCAGTGATGGCGATCCATCGCTGCCACTGCTTCCTCGCTTAAAAAGGAGACCGTCATGGCTTACGAAAAAGAATTAGACGTGGCAATTGAAGCTGCCCTAAAGGCTTCACAATTATGCGAAACAGTACGTGCCGATATTCCTGATAGTATCGAAAAAGAAGACCGCTCTCCCGTTACCATTGCCGATTTTGGTTCGCAAGCGATTATTTGTCGGGCGTTAGGGGAAGCGTTTCCCAATGATCCCATTGTGGGAGAAGAGGATGCCACGGCTTTGCGTTCCTCAGAACAATCAGAACAATTAGTTCAAGTAACGCAATATGTGCAGCAACAACTTCCTTCTGTCAGTACCGATGATATTACCGAATGGATTGATTATGGCAATGGCGAACCAGCTGATCGCTTTTGGACGTTAGACCCCATTGATGGCACAAAAGGCTTTTTAAGAGGGGATCAATACGCGATCGCGCTGGCTTTAATTGAACAAGGAAAGGTGAAAGTCGGGATTCTTGCTTGTCCTGCGCTTGCTCTAGAATTGGCGCCACCGTTTAACGAACAAGGATTACTGTTTGTCGCGGTTCGTGGGGAGGGAACACGCGTTCGTCCCATTGCTAAAGAAGAGTTTAATACAGTCAGTGTTGCTGCTGCTACCGATGAAGCCAATCTGCGATTTGTGGAAAGTGTCGAAGCTGCCCACGGGGATCAAACGTTACAAAATCAAATTGCCAAAAAAGTTGGGATTCAAAGTGATTCCCTGCGCATGGATAGTCAAGCCAAATATGGCGCGGTTGCTGCAGGGTCGGCTGCTCTTTATTTAAGATTGCCGTCGCCGAACCAACCCAATTATCGGGAAAATATTTGGGATCATGCTGCTGGCACCATTGTGGTGGAAGAAGCGGGGGGGCGAACCAGTGATATGTATGGTAAGCCCCTAGATTTCTCTGCTGGAAAAAAATTATTTCAAAATCGGGGAGTCGTGGTCAGTAATGGTTCTATCCATGAACGAACCCTTGCCGTGTTAGGGGAAGTAACTTAAATTTGCAAGGTCTCCATTTGTTCCACACAGCGCACAAACATTTCTACCCCCATACTTAAGGCTCGTTCATCAAAATCAAAACGGGGGTGATGGTGGGGATAATTGAGTCCTAATTCGGAATTAGCAGCCCCTAAGAAGAAATAACACCCTGGCACTTGTTCCAAGAAAAAGGACATATCTTCACCGCCCATGGTTTCACATTCGGGGACGACGCCTGCCGGGGTTTCAACCACGGAGTGGGCAACGGAACGAACTAATCCTGCCACGCGGGCATCATTAATCACTGCGGGATACATCCGCCAATAATTGAGATCGTAGCTGGCACCATGACTTTGGCAAACCCCAGCAATAATGTCTTCTACCCGTTGACCAATATCGTTTTCTAAATCTTTATTAAAATAGCGAACGGTTCCCGAAAGATAGGCAGAATCGGCAATTATATTTTTGGCAGACCCTCCTTGAAGTTCCCCAACGGTTACAACTGCAGAATTGTTGGGATCAACATTACGGGCAACAATGGTTTGCAGGGCATTCACCACTTGGGCGCTGACTAAAATGGCATCAGTGGTTTGATGCGGCATTGCCCCATGTCCCCCTTTTCCTTGAATTTGACATTCAAAGAATTCCACGGCTGCCATTAAGGGGCCATCTTTGACGCCAATTGTGCCGAGAGGGAGATTATTCCATAGATGCAAACCAATCATGGCATCCACATCAGGGTTTTTGAGTACCCCTTCTTCAATCATGGGTTTTGCCCCACCGGGTCCTTCTTCCGCAGGTTGGAAAATAATTTTGACGGTGCCGGCGATTTCCTCGCGGTGTTGCCAGAGATAATACGCTGTTCCCAGCGCGATCGTGGTATGCCCATCATGGCCACAAGCGTGCATAATACCATCATGTTGCGAGCGATAGGGAACATCGTTTTCTTCGTGGATGGGCAAGGCATCAATATCGGCACGAATCCCGAGAACTTTCCCCGGTTTGCCCCCTTCAATAATGGCAGCTACTCCGGTATGAGCAATTGGGGTTTGATGAGGAATGCCCCATTGTTGCAGTTTACGAATAATAAAATCAGAGGTGAGTTCCTCTTTGAATCCCATTTCTGGGCGTTGATGAATGCCCCGTCGCCATTGCACTAAATCCTGCTGTAGCCCTTGAATTTCGGGCCGAATTTGGGAAGTGTTAATGGGAGTTGCTGTGGATACTGTCATCATTCATTACCAAAGTCGTTCTAATTCTAAGTTTGACGCAACTTGCGCTAGTTTTTCTATATTCCTTTGATCATATAAATAGGGAATGGTTCCCAAAATAGGGACTTGGCATAAATTTTCAATTAAATCAGCAGGGGTTAAGTCGCCTTGGTTCGATTGGGCTTCTGGGCTTTGGCAATTAAGAATAATTCCTTTAATGGAAATTTGCTTTTGACGGGCAAGGGCAACATTGGCAACCGTCTGCGCGATCGCGCCAAGTTCCACGGGAACCACTAAGATAATGGGTAATCGCCATGCCGAGGCAATATCAGCCACTGTCATTTCCCACGTCACAGGAGACCCTAATCCCCCGAGAGCTTCCATGAGAACTAATTCCCGGTTTTGGCTTAATTGATTTAACGATTGCCAAATGGGGGCTAAATCAACGGTTTGCTGTTCTTTCTCTGCAGCAATGGGAGGTGCAACTGGTTCATGGAAACAAACTGGGTTAAGTAGTTCACTGGGTTGATCCAATTGAAATAATTCCTGATAGAGAGCGCGATCGCCGGCTCCCGTTTGAATTAACTTCATTACTCCCAGTTGTTCTAATGAGCGATAGATTTGCCAGTAAGCAATTAAACTGCTAGTAACAATAGTTTTACCAATTTCTGTATTTGTACCAGTGATTAATCGGGTATTCATTGTTTAAAATTAAACTAGATCAATATTAAGTTATTGTTTTTAATTAAAAAAGATTTTCTTAAAGTCTTGTAAGAGTCATCCCATGCTTCGGGATGATATGATAGCGATGAATTGAGGTTAAAGAGGAAGCCTGTGAGCCATTCTGCTACTTTAACGCTTCAAACCCCACTGAGCCAAATTCCAGATCAAAACCGCTTACGGATTTTTTCTGGTTCGGCAAATGAGCCCCTTGCCCAAGAAGTGGCAACTTACCTGGGGCTTAATTTGAGTCCTATGCTACGGAAGAAGTTTGCGGATGGCGAGCTTTATGTTCAAATTCAGGAGTCCATTCGGGGTTGTGATGTGTACTTAATCCAGCCCTGTTGTCATCCCGTTAATGACAATTTAATGGAATTACTGATAATGATTGATGCTTGTCGCCGTGCTTCTGCTCGCCAAATCACAGCAGTCATTCCCTACTATTGTTATGCACGGGCTGACCGTAAAACGTCGGGACGAGAATCCATTACCGCTAAATTAGTTGCCAATCTAATCACTGAAGCGGGAGCCAGTCGCGTTTTGGCAATGGATTTACATTCTGCTCAGATTCAAGGATATTTTGATATTCCTTTGGATCACGTTTATGGCTCCCCTGTTTTAATTCAGTATTTAGCCAGTAAACAACTCTCTGATTTGGTTGTGGTTTCTCCTGACGTTGGCGGCGTGCCACGGGCAAGAGCTTTTGCCAAAAAATTAAATGACGCGCCCCTTGCCATTATTGATAAACGTCGTCATAGCCACAACGAAGCAGAAGTTCTCAATTTAATTGGCGATGTTAAGGGCAAAACGGCGGTAATGGTGGATGATCTCATTGATACCGCTGGAACGATGTTAGAAGGGTCACGGTTACTTCGCCAAGAAGGTGCTCATCAGGTTTATGCTTGTGCCACCCATGCGGTATTATCAGGACCTGCTAAAGAACGTCTATTTCAAGGAGCATTTGAAGAGGTAATTGTTAGTAATACCATTCCAGTTGAGGGGCATCAAGACATTGAGCCCTTAACGGTTGTTTCAGTGGCTAATTTGATTGGTGAAGCCATTTCACGAATTCATGAAGAAAGTTCTGTCAGTAGTATGTTTGGGTGATTAAGGTCAGTGATAGTAAACGTGCCACTAGTAGGGGCGAGGTAACGATTGCGATCGCCCCTTGTCACTTATCGATAACAATGTTATTTTGTATAGTGCTTACATTGATGGCTCAGTAGCTCAGCGGTAGAGCAGGGGACTCATAAGCCCTTGGTCGTGTGTTCGAATCACACCTGAGCCAGTTGATTATCCAACAAAATTATCGTTAATACTTATCCTAATTAGGATTAATGGGATGGGTATATGCAAGGGAAAAATTGGCCGATCGCGCAATTACCGCGTTTCCATGAACAGGCGCGACTGCACTTAGAACAATTAGGCATTACAACAACTCAGCAATTATTACTGAAGGCTCAAACGCCCCAAGGAAAAGAACAAATCGCGCAACAGTTAGATGAAAAGCCCCAACAGGTGAGTAAATGGATAATTATGGCGGATTTAGCGAGAATTCCTAGTGTGGGCTGCCAATATTGTGGGTTACTACTACATGGGGGCATTAGCTCGATCGCGCAGCTCAGTCAAATGTCTCCACAGAAACTGCATCAGCAAATTTTACGCTTACACGTTAAGCTGTTTCAACGACGAGATTATTGCCCATCGGTGGCAATGGTTCAAACTTGGATTCAACAAGCAAAACAATTCCAATGAAGCTTTCAACCCGTTTTGATGAGGCTCTCACCTTTGCCAGTGATCTCCATCGGGATCAAGTTCGCAAAGGGTCAAATGTTCCTTATATTGCCCACTTGTTAGGGGTTTGTAGTTTAGTTCTAGAATATGGTGGGGATGAAAATTGCGCGATCGCTGCCTTACTCCATGATGCAGTTGAAGATCAGGGGGGAACTGAGACGCAAAAACAGATTTATAGGAAATTTGGTGAAGAGGTGGGAAAGATTGTCGATGGTTGTACGGATGCCTCCACTGAGCCCAAACCCCCTTGGCAAGAACGAAAACAAGCCTATATTGAGCAAATTCCTGAAATGTCACATGAGGTAGCACTAGTTTCTGCAGCCGATAAACTTTACAATGCCCAATCCATTTTGAAAGATTATCAAGAGGTGGGCAATGAAATTTGGGAGCGATTTAAAGGGAAAAAAGCGGGGACATTATGGTATTATCGCTCGGTTGTTAATGCGTTCCGTCAACGAAAAGTAACCCCTATTGTGGAAGCATTAACAGCAGTGGTTAAGCAATTGGAAACAGTTGCAAATGAATCAGCAACGGAAGAACGATTAAGATAAATAATACCAATCACTATGTTTGTCACTCTTCAATCGATAACTAACGGCAGAGGCTTTCATTCCTAATGCCTGTGCTGCTTCTGCAATGGAACCATACTCTATCCCGTTAATTTTAACCGGTCGTTTCCTTCCTTTGCGTTGGGTTGAGGAAGGGGTTTCAGTGGTAACAGATGAATCCTGTTGCATAGAATCAGATTCTGTTGTCTGAGACGTGTCTTTAACAGACGTATTTTCTGATTTTTCCTGTTGCTCACTTTTTTGTTTTGCTTGTTTCTTTTCTTGTTCTTTTTTCTCTTGCTTTTGGATTTC
>JAHEOB010000248.1 GCA_018610095.1 Halothece sp. MAG | reverse complement strand
GGCGCGATGCGCCCAGAGGGCGCGGTTCCCAAAGGGAACATCGCAGTTTTAGTGTGTCGGAGGCGCGATCACCAAGCTGTTACATTGGTTGTGAAATACTGAGTCATAAAACAAGTTATAACCGGTCGTTAGTTAATGTTAGCGTTTAAGGGGGAGATTGCAGCGTTACTGGCTGCTTTTTTATGGGCAGCTGCATCAGTTGTTTATAGTCGGTTAGGACAACAACTATCTCCTTTATTATTAAATTTTCTCAAAGGCGCGATCGCGCTAGTTTTTCTATTAACCACGGCCCTATTTACCACCCAGGGAGTGCCATCGCTATCTGCAACGCCGTTGATGTTTCTCATCATGAGTGGCTTGATTGGTATCAGTATTGGCGATACCGTTTTCTTTGCCAGTCTCAAATACTTAGGAGCAAGACGTGCCCTGTTATTTGAAACCCTTGCTCCACCTTTGGCTGCCATTATTGCCTTGATCTTTCTCCAAGAAACCCTTTCGGTTTATGCTTGGATCGGCATTGTTTTAACCGTTGCTGGCGTGGCTTGGGTCATTTCAGAACGTACCAGTGATGATAATACCTCCTCACCCAGTTTAAGGCTCGGCATTTTGTTTGGCTTAGGCGGCGCGATCGCGCAAGCAGTGGGAGCCGTTCTTTCTCGGGCGGTGTTAAGTGGTTATGAGTTAGCTCCGCTTTGGAGTACCATTATTCGCCTTGGTGTGGGAACCGTGTTCCTGATTCCTTTATTAATTCCGTTCCGTAATGAATTGAAACTGCCCTCGATGAAATGGTCGTGGCGTTTAGTTTGGATTATTGTGAGTACTTCCTTTGTTAGTACCTATCTTGCCATCTGGTTACAACAAATTTCCCTTAAATTTACCGATACTGGCATTGCCCAAACCTTAAGTGCCACCAGTCCCCTGTTTGTGTTACCCATTGCAGCCTTTTTACGGGAAACCATTACCCTACGTGCCGTTGTCGGCGTCATGATTGCCATTGCAGGGATTGCCCTTTTATTTTTACCCAGTTAAGCCTTTGGGCAAAATTAAACTATCTGTGCTAAAGTGAACAAAGTTGTTTATTCAACAACCGTTTAGGGAGCAAGGAGGTGATGCCCATGAGTACAGGTAGTAAAATCATGGGTCACCTGATTGGAGTAAGCCGGCTGTGTGCCGGGGCTGTTCTCTAAGAGTCAGTTAGTTCCTCCCTGTGAGGAATGACAGGCTGTGCGAGTTCCTCTCGGCAGTCAGGTTTCAATCAGAAGTGGCCCGCTAGACCGCTCTCACCCTGAGTGTTAATGCACTTCCCGTGAGAGCGGATAGTTTTATTATTGGCTCTCATTTCAGGTTAAGTTATATAACAAAACCAGACGCTAAAAGCCCCATGATTGGATTTGATTTTGCCAAAAGCAAGATTTCCCGTAACATTTCTAAGCATTGACAATTTGCCCCCCTCTTAGACGACAATAGAGCGACTAGGTAACAACCAAAACTGACTCCTTCCCAAAGCGTGGATCAGTGATTGGTCGGGGTTAGTGAACGAGCAATGCAATTTGGAGGGTAAGGTCGCTGTGAGTACAAACGTTAACCTTTCCACGGAGATTCCACAAGAACTTCACGAGTCGTTACAACACTATTTGGATGAAAATCCCAACTGGGATCAAGATCGGGTATTAGCAGCAGCATTATCACTGTTTTTGCTGCAAAATAGCCAAAATAAGGTGGAAAACAGCCCGCAAACCTATCGTAGTTGCGCCCAAGTTTATTTGGAAACGCTGTTTCAGTAAAATACAGCAGTGACGAAGCTCAGAGGGGACCATGTTAGATACTCTAATTGTGGGAGCAGGCATTAGCGGTTTAAGCACTGCCTATCGCTTACACGAAAAGCAGCGCGATATTTTAGTCGCAGAAAAGCGCGATCGCGCAGGGGGAAATATCATCAGTCAACAAAGGGGTGACTTCCTCTGGGAAGAAGGTCCCAATAGTTTTTCCCCCAACCCGCAACTATTAAAATTAGCTGTTGATGTGGGCTTGAAAGATGAGTTTGTCTTTGCGGATCGTAATCTCCCTCGTTATATCTATTGGCAGGGTAAACTGCATACTGTTCCCATGAGTCCCCCTGCTGCCGTCACAACGCAATTACTCAGCCCTGTGGGAAAACTACGGGCGTTAACAGGAGCATTGGGATTTGTTCCTGCCAATGTAACGGGTCAGGAAGAAACCGTAGCAGACTTTTTTAACCGCCATTTAGGGCAAGAAGTGACACAACGATTGGTTGCCCCTTTTGTTTCTGGGGTTTATGCAGGAGATGTTCATCAACTGAGTGCCCAAGCTGCTTTTGCAAGAGTCACCAAATTAGCTGAGCAAGGCGGTGGCTTAATTCCAGGGGCAATGTTATCTCGAAATCAAAAAAGCAAACCTTCATCACAACAGCATCAAGATATTCCCAAAACCAAGCCTGGAGAGTTGGGATCATTCCGAGAGGGTTTAGAAATGTTACCCCGCGCGATCGTTTCTCAACTGGGAGATCGTGCCAAATTCAATTGGGAACTCAAAAGCATTTCCCCTCATCCAGACCAAGGTTACATTGCTTATTTTTCCACCCCTGATGGCGACCAAAAGGTGGAAGCCCACAGCGTTGTCTTGACAACCCCTGCTCACGTAACAGGGCCACTGCTGCAAAACTTAGCCCCTCAAGCAAGTGCCGCCCTTCAGGAAATTCCCTATCCCCCCGTCGCTTGTGTTGTTTTAGCTTACCCTGACCAAGCGTTACGCTTCCCCCTGAAAGGATTTGGCAATCTTAATCCCCGCAGTCAAGGCATTCGTACTTTAGGAACGATTTGGGCATCTACCCTATTTTCGGGACGTACTCCTCAAGGTTGGCATATTCTTACCAATTTTATCGGTGGCGCAACCGATCCCGAAATTGCCCAACTTAGCGAAGACGAAATTATTCAACAAGTTCATCAAGACTTACAACAAAGTATCCTTAAACCTGATACACAACCCAAACCCCTGGCAGTTCATCTGTGGCCAAAAGCGATTCCACAATATACCCTCAGCCATTTAGATCGTTTAGCACGGGCTAGAGAAGCCTTACAGCATTTTCCAGGATTCTTTTTATGCAGTAACTATCTTGATGGCGTTGCCCTCGGAGACTGTGTTCGACGGGGAGAAGAAACAACAGAAGCTGTGTTAAATTATCTGGGTCAGCAATCGCCAAAAGCAGAAAATGTCAGAGATTAATTTAATTGTGGGCTTAGGTAACCCAGGAGATAAATATGATCAAACCCGTCATAATGTAGGCTTTGAAGTGGTGGAGCGTTTGGCTAAAAATTGGCAATTAGATTGGAAAAAAAATAATCGGTTTAAAGGGTATTACTGTGAAGGGGCAGCCCCTAATATGGGAAAAGTCCGCTTGCTAAAACCTTTGACTTATATGAATCATTCTGGGCAAGCAGTGCGAGCCGTTTGTGATTGGTATAAATTTTCCCCTGAGTCGGTTTTGATTGTTTATGATGATCTTGATCTTCCGGTTGGGCGATTACGGTTGCGATTATCGGGTTCGGCAGGGGGGCATAACGGTATGAAATCTATTATTTCTCATTTAGGTACAGAAGATTTTCCTCGATTACGTATTGGCATTCAACCCAGTGAGAAAAATGTTGATACGGTTCGTTATGTCTTAGGGAAATTTTCTCCTGATCAACAACCTTATATTAAGCAAGCGTTAGACACTGCACCAGAAGTAATTGAAGTGGGCTTAAAAGAAGGATTACAAAAAGCCATGAGTCGTTATAATTAAGGACTAATCTCAGTTAGCGTTCATTCATTGGGAACTGCTTTCACGGAACGCCAAAAGGATAAATCAACCGAACTGTGATGAACGATTAAAGCAATATTGAGGGTTTCTAATGACTTAAACAGCCAATGGACATTTTCTCTAGGAGTTTGTTCATAATGACTATATAAAATCGCAAAGCGACTGCTTATATAAGGCACAATCTTATCAGAAAGCAGAACAATTTTTAAAAGTAAACCAATTGTTTTGGTTGGACCTAAGTTGCTCACTAAATCAATGTAGAGATAGTGATTCATATTTTTGCGGTTATCCACCACTAAAAATTTCAGTAACTGATTGGCAAGCTGTAAAATTAACTTTTCATTGGGTTGTTTATGATTCCAATCTTCTAGTGTGCTATTCAAAAAACTAGAAAGACGCTTATTAAATTGTCGCTTACCATAGGTATCACTGACCGAACTAATTAGATAATCATAAAGGTCCTTTTTATACGTTTTTAAAGTATCAGCTTTGTTGGAATGAGTCAGGAAACGCTTTGCTAAGTCCTGATAAGTTGATTTGCCTTCAACCCCACTGATAAAATGCTGAATCGTTTCAATGAGTTCATCATCTTTAAGTAATGTGGGATTGGCTTTGAGGTTAATCGATTGTTTTGCCCGCTCTAGAGAACCATACCGCTTGGCAAGGTGGGCAAGACGAACCTGACTGGTTAAATAACCTGACAGAGATAAGGCAAATTGATGTTGCCGTTGCGCTTGAAGTTGTTTCAGTAATTTCGTCGTTTTCGGAGAATTGCTTTGAGGGATAAGACACTCTTGGTATAAAAAATAATATCGTTCAATTAAGACGGCTAAGGGTTGTGAGGGATCAGCTTGAGTGGCTTTATCCGTACTCAATACACGCTTTAAGCGTTGCAGTTTCAAGAAATAGTTACTTTGCGTAAACGCTGTAACCAATTCTCGAATTTTCCGAGACGATTTAGAGGAAGAACGGGAAGCATATTTCCCAGCCCGTCCTACTTTCCCTGCTTGTGGCAGATTTTCAAACAATGCAACAAATGCAGGAATTACCTGCTTGGTTTCCTTGGAATGAACTAACCAGTGATTAATTGCAATATAACAGCAATCACTTAAAAAGGCACAAAAGTCAGCTTCGGTTTCCTCTTCTTTAATAATTTGTTCTAGCGTCTCTCGAATGTCGGTATTTTCATAATTCGTCCCTTGTATAAAAAGACGTTGATACCGCTCTCGCACTTGTTCTGGGGGTTCTGCTTTCACACAAGAGGCAAGATGGGTATAAATTTTTTCTTTTTTTTGTTTCCTAGGTGACAATTGAGTTTGCATTGCTTAATGATGGAATGAGATAAACATGTCCAAGTTGATGGTGATTAAGTAATTGATGTCACTCTCCTCTTGCTGATTAAGAGGTTTCCTTAGCTGAATGATAAAGGAATGAATCTCAATTTTCTATAATCGATTCACAAATATATAGGTGTAAGTATGAATCAAGCTATTACATTTTCAATTTTAGCAAGTCTAATACAACCCCTTCGTCAAGTCATTGCTGCGGAATCAAAATCAAAAACTGTAACCGGTATCAGCATTGATAGTCGTACTATAACAGAAGGAGAGTTATTTATTGCATTAGTTGGAAATAGTGTGGATGGTCATCATTTCGTGGATGAAGCCATTCAAGCGGGGGCAAGTGGCGTTGTTATTAATGAAGGATTTTCTGGAGAAATTCCCGATCGCGTGCCGCAATTTTATGTGGAAAATACCTTAATCGCTTATCAAAAAATTGCCCATTACTGGCGACAACAATTTTCGATTCCCGTAATTGGGATTACTGGTTCAGTGGGAAAAACAACCACGAAAGAGTTAATGGCTAGCATTCTATCTCAATATGGCAAAGTTTTAAAAACACAAGCCAATCATAATAATGAAATTGGTGTTCCTAAAACGTTATTACAGTTAAGTTCCGAACATGATTATGCTGTCATTGAAATGGCAATGCGCGCTCGGGGAGAAATTGCGCAACTGGCGCAGATTGCACAGCCTACAATCGGATTAATTACCAATGTTGGAACCGCTCACATTGGGCGCTTAGGCTCTAGGCAAGCGATCGCGGAAGCAAAATGTGAACTCCTTGCCGAAATGCCTTCCACAGCAACGGCAATTTTAAATCAAGATAATCAACGGTTGATGACAACGGCTGCTACGGTTTGGACTGGTAATACCATTACTTATGGTTTAGAAGGAGGCGATCTTCAGGGGGAATTAGTTGATTCTGAAACCTTAAGGGTTGATGAGATGACATTTCCCTTACCCTTGGCAGGGGAACATAATGCCTCCAATTATTTAGCAGGGCTAGCGGTGGCAAAGGCACTGCATTTAGATATCACCCGCTTGCAAAACGGCATTGCTGTGGAACTTCCGGGAGCGCGATCGCGCCGTTATTCCTGTCCCAATGATATTGTTTTGCTCGATGAGACTTATAATGCAGAAGTAGAATCCATGATTGCTAGTCTCAATTTCCTAAAACAAACCCCCGGATCACGTCATATTGCTGTTTTAGGCACGATGAAAGAATTAGGAGACTATTCGGCATCCCTACACCGTCAAGTGGGAGAAACAATCGCCAAACTCAATCTTGATTATTTGTTAGTGTTAGCAGATGAACCAGAAGCCAAGGAAATGGTAACGGCTGTCACATCAGTTCCCAGTGAATGCTTTGACACAAAACCTGAATTAATCGAACGCTTAAAAGCGATTATTGCACCGCGTGATCGCGTCTTATTTAAAGCCTCTAATTCGGTAGGATTAAATGAGGTTTTAAATGAACTGCGCAGCTTTCTAGGCAGTAATGATTAAGCAATCCCTTCCCATTTATCATT
>JAHEOB010000247.1 GCA_018610095.1 Halothece sp. MAG | reverse complement strand
TTGTTAAAAATGGGGGGCTATGCCTTAATTCGTATGAATGCTGGGATGTTACCCGATGCCCATGCTTACTTTGCTCCTGCACTGGTAATTTTAGGGGTAGTCAATATTATTTATGCTGCCCTCACCTCATTTGCCCAACGTAACCTGAAACGGAAAATCGCCTATTCTTCGATCTCCCACATGGGGTTTGTGCTAATTGGCATTGCTTCCTTTACTGAGATTGGGTTAAGTGGGGCAGTTTTACAGATGGTGTCTCACGGTCTAATTGGCGCAAGTCTGTTCTTTTTAGTGGGGGCAACCTATGACCGCACCCATACCTTGATGTTAGACGAAATGGGGGGTGTGGGACAGCGAATGCAAAAAATCTTTGCGATGTTTACGACCTGTTCCCTTGCCTCCCTTGCCCTGCCGGGGATGAGTGGATTTATTGCAGAAGTAATGGTCTTTATTGGCTTTTCCACCAGTGATGCCTATAGTTCGACTTTTAAGGTGGTTGTCGTCTTTTTAGCAGCAGTGGGCGTTATTCTGACACCCATTTATCTGCTTTCCATGCTGCGAGAAATTTTCTACGGCAACGAGAACGAAGAATTGGTATCCCGGGAAGCGTTGGTGGATGCCGAACCCCGAGAAGTCTTTATCATTGCCTGTCTGTTGGTTCCTGTTATTGGCATTGGCTTATATCCCAAAGTGCTAACGCAAATGTATGATTCCACCACTGTTGCCTATACGAATCACTTACGAGATTCGGTTCCAACGTTGGTAAAACCCTCTGAAGTGGCACAAACAGAATCTTCTTTTGTTGCTAGCACAGCACCGGAATTGAAATAGACAGAGCAATTGTGGGTGGGGGTTTCCCGCCCACATGAACCGCTAAAATGAGCAATTAGTTGTTGTTTGGAAGATAAAATATGGGTCGTGCCGAAAAAGTAATTTTAGCCTATTCTGGTGGCGTTGATACCTCAGTTTGTATTCCTTACCTGAAGCATGAATGGGGCGTTAAAGAAGTTATAACTCTCGCTGCGGATTTGGGGCAAGGAGAAGATTTACAACCCATTAAAGAAAAAGCCTTGACGGCAGGTGCTTCTAATTCTTTGGTGGAAAATGGCGTGGAACGGTTTGTCACCGAATTTGCGTTCCCCGCAATCCAAGCCAATGCCTTGTATGAAAATCAGTATCCGCTTTCGACAGCACTCGCCCGCCCCCTGATTAGTCAAATGTTAGTGGAAGCAGCGGCAGAACATGGGGCTGATGCGGTTGCCCATGGCTGTACGGGGAAAGGGAATGATCAGGTGCGTTTTGATGTTTCCATTATGGCTCTCAATCCTGATCTCAAGATTTTAGCCCCGGCGCGAGAATGGGGAATGAGTCGAGAAGACGCGATCGCGTATGGTGAACAGTTTGGACTTCCTGCCCCTGTTAAAAAATCGTCTCCCTATAGTATTGATCAAAATTTGCTAGGACGGAGTATTGAGGCGGGTTCATTGGAAGACCCCATGGTGGAACCCCCTGAAGAAGTATTTAGCATGACCCGCGCGATCGCGCAAACCCCTGATGAACCAGAATACATTGATATTGGCTTTGAAAAAGGCATTCCTGTCAGTCTCAATGGGGAAAAATACCAACCGGTTGCCCTCATCCAAACCCTAAATGAACAGGTGGGGAAACATGGTTTTGGGCGCATCGATATGATGGAAAATCGCGTGGTTGGTATTAAATCCCGAGAAATTTACGAAGCCCCTGCCCTGCTTGCCCTCATTATTGCCCATCGTGATTTAGAAAGTCTCACCCTGACTGGCGATGTCAGTCAATATAAACGCGGGATTGAAGAAACCTATTCTCAACTCATTTATCGCGGGTTATGGTATAGTCCGCTCAAAAAAGCGTTAGAAGGGTTTATCCAACAAACTCAACACCGTGTTACTGGTACCGTTCGACTGAAACTATTGAAAGGAAACGCGACAGTGGTGGGTCGTGAATCCCCCTATTCTCTCTATGCCCCTGATTTGGCTACCTATGGTTCCCAAGATGAATTTGATCATAAGGCAGCAGAAGGCTTTATTTATGTTTGGGGGCTACCGACAAAGGTGTGGTCAAAATTAACCAAGGAATCAAATCTGTAAATTTGGCAACCTATAAATCAAACCCGCAACTGTTGGATTCCAGTCACCGAACAGTTGCGAGTTGTTCGGGGTTAAACAGGTTTTTTTAAGTTAACCCATGGGATGAAAGAGTAAATCAGGGAAAAAGCGATTAACCTCAATTAAAATCCCTGCAGTAAAGGTTAAAAGAGCCATTAATAGAACTGGCGCACTTGATAAAAATGTTTTCAAATTGTCCATAAGTCCTTACTCCAATTACAAATCACGCCACTAACGAGGAGAAACCGGAATTTCGCCTTCTTTGGCGGTTAATTCACCAGAGAGAAATTCCTTAACAGCCGCTACTGGCCAAGCAAACCCACTAAACATAATTTTTAAGGCCCGGGGAACATCAATGAGGATTTCTTTTTCCTCAGGTTTTTTCTCGTTTTTAATGGAAATAAGGTAAGCTCGGCCAACCCAGCCAATCCAACCAGCAATATATAAGAAGATAATGCTGGGGATGATAAAGTCGCCGGCACGAGAAAGGCGACCATCCACGACTAAGTGGGGTAACCCTTCAGGGCCACAGAGGGCATTAGAATAGCGTTGAGCCCGTTTTTCTCCCGATTGGGGATCGGCAGTGGTATTACGGAAGTTTTCTGCTCGTTCCTGGAAAGCGGCAGATTCACTGCAAGGAACGAGTTGAGCGTTTCCTTCCGCTTGGGCTTGAGCGGGGGCTGCAAAGCCCAACAGCAGCATTCCCGATAGAACGAAAGCAAGCAGTCTTGGCATAAATAATTTCCTTTTGTTACAACTGAACTTAGTTTTTTTGTACAAAGGATAACGCAGCAATGGATACGTCAAGAATAAATCTTAACCTTGGATTGTTCTTGTCGTAAAGTTTATTTTGCTAAACAGATACAAAAATTAGCAATGGCAATCATACTAGCAATCGAAACCAGTTGCGACGAAACAGGGGTAGCAATTGTTAAGAATCGTCACATTTTAAGTAATATTGTTGCCTCTCAAATTGATATCCATCAGCGTTACGGCGGGATTGTACCAGAAGTTGCTTCTCGTCAACATCTAGAGGTGATTAATGCTTGTTTAGAACAAGCGATGGAACAAGCCCATCTCGGTTGGGATGAGATTGATGGGATTGCAGTCACCGTTGCCCCAGGGTTAATGGGGGCATTATTAGTGGGATTAGCAACGGCAAAAACGTTGGCAATGGTGCATCATAAACCGTTACTGGGGATTCATCACCTAGAAGGACATATTTATGCTAGTTATTTGAGTGATCCCCAATTAAATCCTCCCTTTCTCTGTTTGTTAGTTTCTGGGGGGCATACCAGTCTGATTTCGGTGCAAGGTTGTGGCGATTATCAGATGTTAGGGGGAACTCGTGATGATGCTGTGGGAGAGGCCTTTGATAAAACGGCTCGCTTGTTAGGATTAGGGTATCCAGGAGGACCAGCCATCGATCGCGCTGCTAAACAGGGCAATCCCGATGCCTATCAGTTACCTGAAGGTAAAGTCTCTCACCCTCAGGGAGGATATTATCCTTATGAGTTTAGTTTTAGTGGCTTAAAAACGGCTGTCTCTCGTTTAGTGAATCAATTAGAATCCCAAGGAAAACTGGCAGTTAATGATCTGGCTGCGTCTTTTCAGGAAACGGTCACGCGATCGCTGAGTGAACGCACCATTGCTTGTGCCTTAGATCATGGTCTCGATACGATTGTTGTGGGAGGAGGTGTGGCAGCAAATGGTAGTTTACGGGAAAAATTAACAGCTAAGGCAAGGGAAAATGGTTTACGGGTTCACTTTCCTGCTATGAAATTATGTACTGATAATGCTGCGATGATTGCTTGTGCTGGTGTTCAACACTATTTGCGCGATCGCGTTTCTCCCTTAAGCATTACTGCGACTTCTCGTTTACCCCTAACGGAAGTAATGAGTCTTTATGAAATTCCTAAGCAACTTTCTATCCCCAAAAACATGAGTTAGAACAGTTTAGCTGCCCTCTAATTCTATTGATAACTGATAAATTTGTTGGCGAGATAAAGAAGTTACCTTGGCTAATTGTTTACTAGCCTGCGATCGCGTCATGCCTTGCGCTAACAATTGTTTTAATTCGTTTCTAATTTCCGCAGAAGATAAATTTAAATGATGGGTTTGTTCGGCACCTGCAATCACTAACGTATATTCTCCTTTTGGCTGTTTATCCTGATATAACTGAATGGCTTGTTTTAAGGATAAATAGTGACAGGTTTCATAGATTTTGGTCAATTCCCGTCCTAACATCAGTTGCCGAGTTTCCCCACAAAAACTTGCTAAATCTTGTAAGGTTTTCTTTAATTTATGGGGAGATTCATATAAAATAATGGTGCGTTTTTCTTGTGCAATCGCATATAACCGATCGTCTCTTGCCTTGCCTTTGACAGGAAGAAAGCCTTCAAATACAAACCGATTGCTTGGTAATCCTGAGACGGCTAACGCGGTAATTGCTGCAGTAACACCGGGAATGGGAATGACAGAAATGCCTCTGCTAAGACAGGTTTTGACTAAATCATATCCCGGATCAGAAACTGCCGGCATTCCAGCATCAGTTACTAGCGCGATCGTGTTTCCTTGTTCTAATTTTTCAATAATTTCTGGTTCACGTTGTTTGCGATTATGCTCATGATAGCTAAGTTGAGGCGTGGTAATTTCAAACTGTTGTAACAATTTTCCCGTTTGGCGTGTATCTTCTGCTGCAATTAAATCAACCGCATTTAAAGTTTTGATTGCTCGTAATGTGATATCTTCTAAATTACCAATGGGCGTTCCAACAATATAAAGCGTTCCCGTTGCGATTGAATTAGCCATTTTTGATCATATAAAATTTTAATTCCTATTGAATTGAATTTAAACTCGATTATTAATCATTATGGCACGTGGTTTATTTGTCGGAATTACCACTCTTGATGTGGTTTATCTAGCCCCTCATTTACCACAAGCAAACGAAAAACTCAGTGCAATTGATAGTACCCTTGCTGCCGGTGGACCTGCGACCAATGCTAGTGTGGCATTTAGTTATTTAGGAAATCAAGCTCAACTATTATCCGTTTTAGGAAACCATCCTATTACCCAATTAATTACCACTGATTTAGAACAATTTGCCATTCAACATCAAGACTTACAACCTGACTGGCAAAATACCCCGCCTACTTCCTCAATTATTGTTACTCAGGGTAGCGGCGATCGCGCAGTTATTTCGCTCAATGCAGTTCGTTGTCAAGCCGAAACCACTCAAATTCCTGACAATATCTTATCCCATATTGATGTCGTTCTATTTGACGGACATCAGATGCCAGTGAGTGCAGTAATTGCCAAACAAGCCTATCAAAATAATCTTCCTATTGTTGTGGATGGGGGAAGTTGGAAATCAGGTTTTGAAGACGTTTTATCGAATGCCCAATATGCGATTTGTTCTGCTAACTTTTATCCTCCTGAGTGTTACACCCAAGCTGATGTGTTTAATTATTTAACGCAATTAGGCGTTCCTTATATTGCAATTACCCAAGGAGAAAAGCCTATTTTATATCAAACGCCTGAAAGTAATGGAGAAATCCAAATTCCTCAAATTTCGGCGAGGGATACCCTTGGGGCAGGAGATATTTTCCATGGGGCATTTTGTCACTATATTCTACAACAATCCTTTAGCGAAGCATTAACGTCTGCTTCTCTAATTGCTGCTAAGGCTTGTCAATCGTTTGGTACTCGCAATTGGATGAATTCTTGAACCTCTCCCATTAAATCAAGATTATAATGGGAGATTCCCTTTTAGACTCTTATCTAGGCTCTCGCCCCCGACAGATCGTCATTACAGGGCATTTTACCCACGGGCGAACCGACCGCAGTTAATCCTCTTTGGTACACTACTTCGGCAGCAGCAACATCACGATCTTGCTCATATTCGCATTCAGGACAAGAATGATTTCTTTGATTTAATTCTTTCTTTCCTGTATGCGTTCCACAATTGGGACAAAGTTGCGAAGTATGATTTTTGTTAACTTTCGCGAAATAGGTATCTGTTTTAGAACAAACGTATTCTAAAATCGTGAAAAATTGACCCAATCCCATATCGAGAGATTGCTTAGAAAACATTCCTCTACTCCAAGTTGTAAAGTTAATATCTTCTACAAAAATCATACCAGCACTTCTACACAATTGATGAGCAAGTTTGAAATGAAAATCTTTTCGTTGATTTGCTACTTTTTCATGTAATAATGCAATTCTTTTCTGAAGTTTGTTCCAATTATTAGACCCTTTTTGTTTTCGTTTTAGAACTCTTTGCAGTAATTGAATCTTGCGCAGAACTTTATCTAAAAACGTTGATATTTTAATTGTTAATCCATCTGACGTTGCCAACATACTTTGGATTCCAACATCAATCCCAATGGCATGACCATGAATTTGTGGTGTTGGAACATCGACATCAAGTTCAATCATTAAATTGGCATAATATCCTGATGCTTTTTTGATGATCTGAACTTGTTTAATTTTGAAGCCTTCTGGAATTTCTCTTGATTTAATAAATCTCACATCTTGAAGCAAAGGCATTTTAATGAATTTTCCATTCGTTTCAATTTTGTTGCTGATTAGATTAAATGATTTCATTCGTTTTTTGAAACGCGGAAAACCAAAACCTTTGCTTTTCATGTCATTAAATGCTCGATCTAATTTTCGCAATGTTTGTTGCATTGCTTGAGCATTTCCAGATTTCAGAAACGGATTCGTCTTTTTGGCTTTTGTTAATTCTGACGATTGTTTATGATATGTTGGATATTCAAATGGAGGTACGATAGATTCAGAAACAATCGAACACTTATTAATCTCACAACTACGACTGTTATACCAAAGTTTTCTTTGAGCTAACGCATAATTCCAAACACTACGACATACATTGAGATTATGTTCGATTTTCTCAATTTGTTTTTTTGTTGGTTTGATTTTGTAGTTGTAAGTTAAATTCAGCATTCAACTGTTTGCTTAGAACAATGATTTCAGTTTAATGGAGATTTTACAATGTGTCAACACTAATTGTAAAAGCCCTGATTCATCTACCCATTAAGTCTAACGACTATAATGGGAGTCTTCTCAGGACATTAGATAAAAAAGACAAGAGGATTTTCCCCTTGCCTTATTATCTAGTGATTAATATTCAGGAACCGAGGGATCAATTTCTTGACTCCAAGCCGTAATTCCTCCTTTCAGGTTAACGCCTTCAATTCCTGCTTCTTTTAATTTCCGTAAGGCTTTGGCAGAACGCCCTCCCATCTTACAATGGGCAATCAAACGATGACCATTGACTAATTCTTTGACTTTTTCAATGCCATTTCCGTCTTCAATTTCCGAGAGCGGGATTAATTTTGCCCCAGGAATATTGGCAATTTCATATTCATTGGGATTACGAACATCAATTAAAACATAATCGTTTGCCCCTTGTTCCATAAGCTGTTTTAACTCATGAACTGTCATTTCAGGAACTTCGGTTTCTTCTTCTTGTTCTTGGGCTTGGGGAATTCCGCAGAATTGTTCGTAATCAATCAGCTTGTCAATGACCGGGCGTTCTGGGTTGGGACGAACTTTTAACTCTCGGAAACTCATATTTTGGGCGTTATAGAGTAATAAACGCCCACTCAAGGTATTTTCCATTCCAAGTATTACCTTGACGGTTTCAGTGGCTTGAATGGAACCAATAACACCACATAAGACGCCTAAGACACCGCCTTCAGCGCAAGAGGGAACCATGCCAGGTGGGGGTGGTTCTGGGAACACATCACGGTAGTTGGGACCATCTTGATAATTGAAGACACTCGCTTGCCCTTCAAATCGGAAAATAGACCCATAAACATTGGGCTTACCAAGTAAGACGCAGGCATCATTGACAAGATATCGAGTGGGGAAGTTATCCGTTCCGTCAACGACAACATCGTAGGGTTCCAGAATCTCGAGGGCATTGTCAGAAGTAATCTGAGTGTTATAGAGGTCAACTTGACAGAAAGGATTAATATCTTGGATACGTTGTTTTGCTGATTCGAGTTTCGATTGACCAACGACTGATGTGCCGTGGATAATTTGTCGTTGCAGGTTGGAACTATCCACAACATCAAAATCAACAATCCCGATGCGTCCCACACCTGCTGCTGCTAAATATAACAGGAGGGGGGAACCCAGTCCACCGGTACCAATACAAGCTACACTGGCTGCTTTAAGCCGTTTCTGCCCTTCTAATCCCACTTCTGGTAGGATGATATGACGGGAATAGCGTTCGTATTCTTCTTTTGTGAGTTCGATTTCTTCTAGATTTGGATTGAGCATAATTGTCTCAACTGGGGTGAGGATAATGTGCTAAATTAAACTTTACCTACTATTTTGCAACGGGAAGGAAGGGGAAATAAAAATATAGTGCGATACTAGGATAAGTGGTGGGTCTGCTTAATGGCAACTATCCGTTACAATTATTTCTTCTTGAAACTGCTGTTGCTCGTCTAATTGCCAACTACGACAGTCAGTGACTGTTCCTTTTTCGACAGACATAATGATATAGGAATAAGTTTGCCACGCGATCGCGCGATCAAATTCAGAAGGCTTAGCGAGATTATCGGGATGAGAATGATAAATCCCCACAATTGCTAAATATTGATCACGGGCATATTTTTGGGCTTTTAAGAGCGTTTCAGGGGCAATACTAAAGCGATCGCGCTTACTTTCGGTTGATTGTTTTCTGGGAGTGGGCACCGAGGAAAATAATTCCTGTTCTTGTTCGGCACGCCAAGCGTTTTCTGTTTCCCAAACTTCAGCCACTTGCGTTTCGCTATCTTCAAATACTCCCAATAAAATGCCACAACATTCTTCAGGATAAGTTTGTTGGGCGTGTTGATACATCTGTTGTTTTTGCTTGGGCGTCAGTTTCAGCATAATCTGATCGAGATTTCAGCTAATGAATCGTTTTCCTGTAATTGCCAGTCCCTTGCCGCAAGATTGGTTGCAATCAATCCCTTAGTTTGAGAAGATAGAATTATTAAGATATCTTTCATTTTTCTAATTTGATGTAAAGTTAAGACGCTATTTCTACACTGGCTTAAGGTGTAGTCGCAGTAGCCCATGACATTTATGCAAAAACAAGATAGACCCCGTTATGATGCAGAGGCGATCGCGCAGCAATACCGTCAATCGCCATTTAAGGTAATCCGACGCGTGTTAACCATTGCTTGGTACATTGGTAGCTTCTTTCTGCGTTTAAAACTGGATCAATGGCGAGGGTTGGAACAAACCAATAAATTTAAGCGAGCTAGGGAGTTACGAACTATTTTAACCAAATTGGGGCCGACGTTTATTAAAGTGGGGCAAGCCCTCTCCACTCGCCCAGATTTAGTTCGCAAAGATTTTCTAGACGAATTAACCAAGCTACAGGATCAGCTACCCCCCTTTGATAACGCGATCGCGTTTGAGATGATTGAAAAGGAATTAGAACGCCCCGTATCAGACATTTATCGTGAACTGTCTCCGGAACCGGTGGCAGCGGCTAGTCTGGGACAAGTGTATCGGGGAGTGCTTCATTCTGGGGAAGAAGTCGCGGTCAAGGTACAGCGTCCTAATTTAGAACCGATTCTCACCTTGGATTTATTTATCATGCGGTGGGGCATTAATCGCATCAAAGGTTGGTTGCCGGTCAATTTAGGACATGATTTAACCTTAATTATTGATGAATTTGGTCATAAACTCTTTGAAGAAATTGACTACTTTCATGAAGCGGAAAATGCGGAAAAATTTGCCCGCAATTTTCAAGATGATCCCACAGTGAAAGTTCCGAAAGTGTATTGGGACTATAGTAGTTACCGAGTCCTCACCCTAGAATGGATTAATGGCTTTAAATTAACGGATCGCGAGAAAATTAAGGCAGCAAATTTAGACCAAGATCGATTAATTGAAATTGGGGTGGTTGCCGGATTAAGACAACTTTTAGAATATGGATTCTTTCATGCCGATCCCCATCCAGGGAATTTATTTGCGATGCCTGATGGACGGATGGCTTACATCGATTTTGGCATGATGGATCAGTTAAAAGAAGAGACCAAGGAAACCATTGCTACCTCCATTGTTCACTTAATTAATCGAGATTATGAGCGTTTAGCAGAAGATTTTATTGGGTTAGGCTTTCTGACACCTGATACTCCCATTGAACCCATTGTTCCAGCCTTAGAAGAAGTTTTAGGAAATGCCATGGGGGAAAGTGTTAAAGACTTTAACTTTAAAACGGTGACCGATCAATTCTCGGAATTAATGTATGATTATCCGTTCCGAGTGCCAGCGCAATTTGCCTTAATTATTCGCTCGGTGGTAACACAAGAAGGATTAGCGTTAACCCTTGATCCCAATTTTAGAATTATTGAAGTTGCCTATCCTTATGTGGCGCAACGATTGTTACGGGGTGAGTCTCCCGAAATGCGTCGGCGTTTAATTGAAGTGTTGTTTAAAGATGGAAAATTCCAATGGCAACGTCTCGAAAATTTAATCGCGATCGCGCAAACGAATGATAACAATTTTGATTTATTACCAACTGCCCGTTTAGGAATTCAATATTTACTCTCTGAGGAAGGAAATTATCTGCGAGAACAATTATTGTTAGCCTTAACCGAGGATGAACAACTTCATACCGAACAAGTGGAACGGATTTGGAACTTAGTGAAAGAAGATTTAAAACCTGCTAGATTATTTGATGTTGCCTTAAGTAGCTTACGTAATATGACGTTTGAAGAAGTAGCTGCTTTAGTCCCAACAAACAATTTTCAGAAATCGTCTTAATTCAGTTTAGATTATGTCTTACTATCTATTTTCTCAACCACCGTATTTACTGGTTTTATTTGGATTGTTAATTAGTTTAACTTGCGGAGTAGCTTTTCAAACACTTTTAAAAAGCAATGTTAGACAATGGTATCAAATGGAAAAATCTGATCCCAGCCAAGTTCAAACCTCATCCTTATTAGTCACGTTTTTAGGGATTTGTGCTGGCATCTTTCTATTTTTAACAGCGGGTTTAGAAGTGGTGATTAATGCTTGGCAAGTGTCTAGCGCGATCGCGCTGGTGTTAACGTTGGTAACAGGTCGCTTAGTGTGGTCTCAACTGGAAAAGTTACTCTCGAAACTCCAACAAGAAGGTTCACAAGGAATTGACTTAGAAAATCTGTTTTAAGGAAACGGTGAACAGTCAACTGCAAGGGTAGGAACTGTTCACCGCCCAAACAAGCCATTTAACCCTGAAAATAGGGGGGTTCATTGCCAGGCGCCCATTTAATATTACACCCGATACTGGGTTTTTGGTCGGGGCTAACGGGGCGATCCGCTAAAACATTTTCAATGGCTGCTCGTAAATCTTTGCCATTGACGGGTTCCTCATTTCCGGGACGACTATCGTCTAATTGTCCGCGATAAACCAGAGCGCGATCGCTGTCAAATAGGAAAAAATCAGGGGTACAAGCAGCAGTATAAGCCTTAGCGACCTCTTGGGTTTCATCGTAGCAGAAGGGAAAATTAAATCCTTGCTCTTGCGCCAATGCTTTTAGCTTATCAGGAGCATCATCAGGATGGGTTTCCACACTATTAGCACTAATGGCGACTATCCCTAACCCTCGATCAACATAATCGTTTCCAATGCGAGCAAGCTCCGACTTAATGTGCTGAACAAAGGGGCAATGTTGACAAATAAACATTACCAACAAGGCTTTCTTGTCAGCAAACGTGTCTAGAGAAATGGTTTTACCAGAAACCGTATCGGGTAAGTGGAAGTCTGGGGCTTTTGTCCCCAGCTCTAACATGGTCGAAGCCGTCTTAACCATAATTCAACTCCTTAATGAATCGAATTGTACAGCGTTTAGCAATACACTAACGTTTTGAGACTTGCTGCATCTTCCATGGCTTCATCCGCCTCAGTATTTTCTACCTCAGCAGTAGCTTCCTCTTGTTCGTCAGATTCTTGTTCGCCAGCCATAGCTTCTTTACTTCTTTGTTGTGATTGAGCCTCAGCCTTATCTTGTTCGCTAGCAGCTTCAGTTCCTTGTTCCGCTTCAGCAGCCATGTCTTCTTGTGAACTGGCTTCCATGTCAGATTCTTGTTCGCTAGCTATAGCTTCTTCACTGCTTTGTTGTGATTGAGCCTCAGCCTTATCTTGCTCACTAGCAGCTTCAGTTCCTTGTTCCGCTTCATCAGCCATGTCTTCTTGGGAGCTGGCTTCCATGTCGGATTCTTGTTCGCTAGCCATAGCTTCTTCGCTGCTTTGTTGTGATTGAGATTCAGTCTTATCTTCCTGAGTCATTGGCTCATCAGTTTCTTGTTTTGCCGATTCACTGGGTTCAGCTGTTTTAGGAATGGCTTCAGGTTCTGAAGCTTCAGTTTCGGAGGTAACAGTTTCTTGCTCTTCTCCTTCCTGAGTTAATTCCGTAGGAACTTCTTGAACCTCTTCCTCAACTTGATTTTCATCAGATGGGGCAATGTCACAAGCTGTCGTGACAAATAGAAAAATAGTTGCAATACAGACAATGAAAACTTGTCGTAGAGTTTGCCAGTTCATAGATACCTCTTGTCGCTTAGGAGTTGACCATACAGAGATTACTTTATCAGAGAAGTTTAATTCTCTCCTAGCTTTTGTCTAAGAAACGACTAACTTAATCCAATAATCCGTTCATCTACCCGTTAACCTAACGGTATAACAGGAGTCTTCTCGCACGTTAAGATAAAATCAGGTGGTTGTGGGTAAGTTTCTCGCCATGAAGCAGCAACGCTTTGATTATCCCAGACTTTTCGTTGGGAATCATAGTGATAACCTAGATAATACCAAACGAGTTCATTCACTGTTTGATCGGGAATATCATCTTGTAAAATTCTCCAAATAGTATTTTGATTCAGTGGTGGTAAATGCTCCATAATGTTGCCTCTTCCAAATCTTAACGCTCATGATGACATTTGTTGCCCAAATTTGTCAGAACGTCCACTCCTCATTATCTCGGAATCAGAAAAAGTGGATATTTACGCTAATTGATTTAGGTTTATTAATTATTAGTCTCGTCTTAGCATTTACCATCCGCTTTGAACCTTTTGCTGTGGGAGAGTTATTGGCGAAATATTTTCCCATTACTATCATTACTATGATCGTCAAGTTAGTGGTCTTACAACTGTTAGGGTTATATCGCCCGATTTTGCGCTACGTGGGGCTAGAGCTGTTTTATAAAGTCACACAGGCGATCGCGCTCAGTTATGGGATTATTCTATTTATTGCGTTTTTCTTTCAAATTGAACAACTCCCTCGTTCGGTTGTCTTAAATGATGCCTTGTTAAGCATTTTGCTGATGATGGCAGGGCGTTTACTTATTCGTTGGGGGCTTTACAATACTGGTTCTCCGCTTTTTATCGGTAATCCGCCACCAAAAGCAATTATTTATGGGGCAGGGGAAGCTGGAACACAATTAGCACAAGCGCTCTGTCATCAAAAAACTTACCAGATTACAGGGTTTGTAGATGATAATCCCCAATTACAAAAATCTCAGATTAATGGTTTAACCGTTTATTCCCCGAATCAACTACCGAAACTAGTCAAGGAACAACGGGTAAAAACTATCCTGTTGGCGATGCCTTCCGCCCAAGGAGAAGTCAAACAGAAAATTTTGAATGAACTCAGGGAATTACCGGTAACTGTCAAAACCGTACC
>JAHEOB010000246.1 GCA_018610095.1 Halothece sp. MAG | reverse complement strand
ATCCCTACTGTATTTTTTGTAGAAGGAATGATATCTATGGTTAATTCTGGAACTGAGGTATCTTCTAGAGAAAGAGTTAGATAATAACCATCAGCTTTTCTAGTTATCTGGGTGGTTTTAATCTTAAACCCATCAGGAATGGGACGATGTTTCACGAATCTAACTGTTCCAAATTTAGGTAAACTAATATAATTGTTTCGGATACAATCTTGTTTAACCTGTGGAAACAGAATTGTTCGGTATCTTCCTTTGCCTTTGAATCTCGGTTTACCCAATCTTTTCCCGTCTTTATCTCCTTTTAGCCAACGTTGAAACGCCAAATCAACTCTTTTAACGCAGTCTTGAAGCACTTGAGATTGAATTTGGTTATACCAAGGACGATCTTTTTTGAGTTGACTTAGCTGTTTTTTCTGGGAAAAATAGGTTGGACGGTCTGATAATTCTGGAAGATGACAAATTAAAGGGCAGGCATTGACAGCAGTGCGATGAGTTTCCCACCAATCAAATCTTTGACCCAACAGGTAATTATATTGGCAGCGCAATAGTTCTAGCCATTTTTCAATTTTGGCTATTTGTTCTTGATTAGGTTTCAGACGATATTGATAAGAAACTTGCATTAACTTACTGTAGCACTGTGTTAGATTGATTATAACATAGTTAAGTCATTTTGACGGCAATAATGAAGAAGATAACAATTAGATGCACTGAACAGGAACATCAGCAATTACTTTCTTACTGTAAACATAAGGGGCGAAGCCAAAATGAAGTAATAAGAGAACAGATTAGGAAATTATCAATCTCAGAGGTATTGAACCCCCTCGATTGATGTCGATTCATCTATCGACTAAGCCTAACGGCTGTAGTCGTAGGATTCTCGCCTATTTTGCTAAAGAATGAGGCTAGTTTACCCGCAACTGAGTCAGAGGGCGTTCGACTTTGCAACTGGGGAAAAATCTGTTTTAATGAGCTTTAGATATAACTGAAATCCAATTTATAGGCTTTGGCTAATTTACCGTTTCAAATACTAAAAGTCTTGGCTCATCGTGCCAAAAAGCAATTCATTCAAAACAGCCAGCATCCCATGGCGGTGCAAGAACAATATCTCAAAAACCTTTTACAGTTGCAAAAAGATACTGAGTTAGGTCGCCATTATCGTCTCCAAGAGATTCAAACCATTGATCAGTTTCGCGATCGCGTGCCAATTTTACCTTATAGTGCCTATGAACCCTACACGCAACGCATAGCCCAAGGCGAAACCAATGTTCTCAACCCCGATCCCGTTATCTATATTAATCTCACCAGTGGTTCTACCGGAAAACAAAAAATGATTCCGGTAACGCAACGGTTTCAAAATTCCCTTGGTAAAGCGAACCTTGCCAGTATTGGTTTTCTGGATGATGCTCTAAATCAACGGGGCAAACGCTTAGAAAAATTTTTAGTAACCAATCCAGCTCTCATTGAAGGCTATACCGCAGGTGGAATCAAATATGGTCCTGCCGGTCCAGGGGTGTTACATACGCGACGATGGCTCTACGAATGGCTATTTGCTCATCCTTTTACCGCTTTACAATTTGGGGACAGTTTTACCCGTCATTATTTGTGTCTTCTCTTTTCGCTGCGCAACCCAGAATTTGGTGGCATGATTGCCAACTTTCCGATGTTAATTCTTCGCATTTGTCAATACTTGGAAGAATATGCCGAGTCATTGATACGTGATTTGGAAAAAGGAACCATTGGTAGTGGTGTCGGTCTTGATGCAGAAACTCGAGGGCTATCCCAAACCGAACTTAATCGGCTATCACGCTTAGAACGCCATCTTTCTCCTGCCCCCAAGCGAGCTAAACAGCTACGGGAAATCCTAAACTCAGAAGGACGATTGACACCACCATTGGTTTGGCCCCAGCTAGCTTATATTGCCACTGCTAGAGGCGGAACCTCTGATTTTTACTTTCAACATTTCTCGGATTATCATCTCGATCAAATTCCGGTTTTTGGTGCTGCTTATACCACGGCAGAAGGGACTTGCGGTGTTTATAGCGATGTCAATATTGATGCCAGTGTCTTAGCCGTAAATACTGGCTTTTTTGAATTTATTCCCGAATCAGAATGGGAGAGAGAACAACCTAAAACCCTTCTTGCAAGTGAGGTCAAACCAGGACAACGTTATCGCATTCTAATGACCAATTATAGTGGGTTTTATCGCTATGATATTGGCGATGTAGTGGAAGTGAGTGATTTCTTTGAACAGACACCAACGCTAATTTTCCGTCATCGCCGAGGCGGGATTTTATCCTCTACATCGGAAAAAACCACAGAAGCCCACGTAACAGCGGTGCTAAAACAATTACAACAAGAATTTCATCTCACAGTGCATGATTTCTTTATTAGCCTGTCAGAAAAAGAATTTCCTCCCCACTATTTAGTGAATATCGAGTTACCCCATCAGACACATTTCGGTGAACTATCTCGCTTTTTACGCCGGTTTGATGAACTCTTAAAAGAAACCAATCCCCATTACGCCCTAAAACGGTCCGGAGAAGTCCCACCCCCGCGACTGCGAATTCTAGCTTCGGGTAGTTTTGATATCGTAAGACAACGCCAAATCAATCGCGGAATTCCTGATTCCCAACTCAAATTTCCGCATATTAGCGAAGACCGTGAATTATTTGCTGACTTAACGGTCGAAAAAGAAGTAAGATTACCGGAAGATGAGTAGCGCGATCGCTGCCACGGTTGGTTAATAGCTTTCCATCATTCCCGCTTGCGTTCGGTAAGTTTTAATAAAATTTGTTCGTGATATTGGCGAGTAATAGGATACATCCAGGCAAAAATAATCCCTCCAATTAACACGACGCTAGGAATGGGGCCAATTAACCAGCGAATCGCTAGTAATGCAGAATCTGGTTGGGTGACATCAGCAACTTGGTCGCCACTACCAGAGACTAATCCTGCTAATTCTAAAATTTGTCCGACCAAAAATATCGCGATCGCGTTCGCAATTTTTTGCACTTGTACAACAAACCCATAAAAAATCCCTTCTCGTCGTTGTCCGGTTTCTAATTCATCTAAATCAACCACATCCGGTAACATTGACCAAGGAATCAGGTAGGCAACAGCTAAGCCTGCACCCGCTAAAATGCCAATGCCATACATTGCAACCACTTGACCAGGTTGTAATAGAAATAGTCCTGCTTGAGCAATTAAGGTTAAGGGAATAGCAACCCAATAAACCTTGCGCTTGCCCCAACGTTGCCCCCAATAATTCCAAAACCCCATCATTAACAATCCGGTTCCCTGTACTGCCAATGCCATTTGAGTAAAGTGTTGCTCAGACAGTTCCATCCAGTTGACAACGAAATAGGGCAAAATGGTTGCTGTTACTTGAACTCCTAACCAAGAACAAAGATAAAGCCCCACGACTAATAAAAATGGGCGATTGGTAACGGCAATGCGAATTTGTTGCTGAATGGGGAATTGAGCAGGACGAGAGATTTGATTGCGTTTATTTTGTAGTAATTGAAATCGTTTATAGGTGCCAAAAATGCAAAGATAAACGGATAAGGCTGCGATCGCGCCACCTATACTTCCCACAATTAAATATTTCTGTTCTGGATCATCGACAAAGCTAAAAATGCCCTGAGTAATCACCAATCCCAGAATACTGCCACCAATGCTAAAACCCGCCTTATAGCTAATTAAGCTGGTGCGCTCATCATAATATTCTGTCAACTCCGCCCCTAAGGTATCGTAGGGCAAGATCACTGCTGTCAAAGCCATATAAAAAACTACCCCGATCACGCAGTAATAGAAGAATAAGGCTTGCTCATTTAAAGGAGGAATCCACCATAAAAGGGCAAAACTAAGCCCCAAGGGAATTGCTGCTATTACCATCCAAGGATAACGTCGTCCCCAGCGCGATCGGGTTCGATCACTTAGCCAACCCATAATTGGATCATT
>JAHEOB010000245.1 GCA_018610095.1 Halothece sp. MAG | reverse complement strand
TTTGCCTGCCGAAAATGATCGCGCTTGAGAGTTGTAGTTTGGCTTCTCTTCCTCCCAAAAATGACTAGCGACTACTGCTTTCATTGCTTCATCTCCAAGATTTTTCGCGATCGCGCTACCTTGACTTCCTTTCTGTGCTGACTTGTAGATTCGATTGATGTCTTTTTCGCCCAACGGTGGGGAACAGCGGGAACAAAACTCTCGGATAATCTCATCGGCACTACCCTCGTAGGCTTGTCCGTTGGCATCAAGCCAGCGTTCGCACCCCACAGCATCGAGGGCGATTCTAATGGCGGTATTGTCTCGCGCCCCCTCTCCAATGCCTGATTCTGCTAACTCTCGATTCTCACGGGATAAGCAGTTAATCAACGGTATTGGTTCGGACCGGAACTGGAAATCATCCAAATAACGTTCCCACCGATTTTTACTGTTACCTTTACTTTTCGGGGGGTTAGAGGTTTGAGGGGTAACTGGTTGATCCGCTGGATCGGTTAGCTCCCCTAATGCCAATTTGATAATCCAGTCCGGCGCGATCGCGATGGAGATGTCGTTAGGACTCATAAGCCATTCATACCTTCCAGTTTCAGGGTGATAAGAACATGGTAGAACGCTTTGATGTCCGTTGTATCTTAGCTCTAAATGTTCCCCTTCCTCACAGTGATAGCCATTCCAAGTCTTAATATCTTGGCGAGTAAATCCGCTTAATTGCTGCCTGTACTTATCTGGAATTTGGAATAGCATTTGATAGCGACCGGGCTTATTCGATGTCCAACACACCGTAACGCTGTCATCATAGGGCGCGATTGCGTTTAGCAGTTGTTCAACTGATGCCCCATCTACATCGACAGCAATTAAACCGCCGGAAACATCTCCCAGTCTTAAGCCATAACCTGTAGCGTTCCCTTTCTTGATTTCATTTTTTATCTGCTCTCTAGTCAGCGGTTTCTCTTCTTGCCAGCCTTTACGATAAGGGTTTTTTTCCGATACAGGGGTTAATGCCCAATCGTTGGGGATGTCTTCTAAGCCTTCGATAATGGTAAAGCCTTTTGTTGTGACCATTATTGCTCACCTCCCATTTCTTGCTGAATGAGAGGCAGGAGCATAATCCCCCAATCTTTTGGAATCCCCTCTTGCTCTAAAATGTCAATGATGTCGAAAAGACCGTGTCGCGCGATCGCGTCATGAAGCTGCCGACACGCTACAATAGAGAGTGAATCGCCAGATGATAGATTATCCCCTATACATGACCAGCCTGAATGGACAGAGTACTCGTTTACGTGCTGTAATAGAAGTTGAGTTAGCGGGTAAACCCGCCATTTAATTAATTTCATAATTTCGTTTCTTGTTGTTTTT
Source organism: Halothece sp. MAG (assembly GCA_018610095.1). Classification (GTDB taxonomy): domain Bacteria; phylum Cyanobacteriota; class Cyanobacteriia; order Cyanobacteriales; family Rubidibacteraceae; genus Halothece. The sequence continues at coordinate 3,195 of JAHEOB010000245.1, read as the reverse complement.
CTTCATCAACATTATATCGAGACAAAAGAAGCTCCCGTCCAAAAGATGGGAGTAATTTTTTAGCCATTTTTAGGGAAAGATGTTTTGGGGGCTTCCCCTCGCTTCGCTCACGGTCGGGCTCTTACGGGCTCGCTGTTCGCTCGGTGCTACGCACTAAACCCTCCAGAGCCCTAGCCCAATGATTCGGTGTGATATCAGATTCTTGCACTTGCCACAGCGGTGGCTAAATAAATTTAAGGATGTCGCTCGGATTGAGATGCCAAGATAGGTATCTGTCATTAAAAAATGCAACAACACCATTAACACTAGAATCCCATCCCTAACCTCGCTCCTTTTGATTTTGGTGTGCCGCGCCCAGAGAGCCGGAAATTATAGCACACCCTCCTTGCTGGTCTGCCCAAAACAGATTCACAAATATAGTCGGGGGCACCCGCGTTCGGGCGTGCCTAAATACTTGTAGCTAAGAGGGCGCTGCACACACTTGCACCTCACACTGATTTGGTAGAGTCGTGATGCATTGCACTACTGGCTGTGCTGGGTGAGTGGTCGAGTGCATCGATTGCTCGTTCCTCGGGCGGGGTGGAGTTGATTGACCGTTAATAGCCAGTTAGACCAACCCCAGCACTCGTCACTCGCATCAGTCTAATTACGTCATATCGGAATTTACAGTCAGATACAGGAAATTAACGCATAGATAAAACTCTATCCTTGAAAGAAAGAAGCTAATTTATCCCAATCCACGCTTGCCAAAGCATAGGAAAGGAGAGCCTGCTCAAACCATGGGTAACCTCGATACTCATACCCATTGAAAATCTGTCGGAGGATTTGAGTAAATTCTTGCTTGTCAGTCTTGACTGCTATCTTTCTCACCTCTTGATAAAGACCCTCATCTTGGAGAATGCGTTGCTTAACGATTTCGGTTGGTGTCATATTTTCCTCTCTTGTTTTTTTTTTTGTTTGGTAGGGGCGCGATGCCAGTAGGGCGGTGGCTTCGCCACATCGCCCCTGATATAATGTCGTTAGTTGAAGCCAGTTAAAATGGAGTGTCCCTTATTGGTTGGTCGCCTCAGAAGGCACTCCATGAGCTGGTAAAACATAGTATGATTCCCGATATTGGCGATGGCGACGGGAAGAACGTTTGCGGGCTTTTTCTGCCAGTCGATATAACCGATGTAATTCCTTTTCTTGCTTTTCAAGTTTTTCCTCAATCTGTTCTTGAAGTCTTAATGACTCACCAAAGAGTTTGGCTTTTTCATCATCAAAAAGATGGATGTTGATTAGTTCCATGAGTGAAATATCCTTTTGTCTGTATATCCCTATTTTACCGTGTCCCCACCGTTAGACACCACAATAAAATAAGAGTAAAAAATAATGGTCTTTATTGAAGCCATTAATGATTATCTATCCGTGTCCCCATGGTATAATAATTATTAGGAAATACAAAAACAAAACATCACTATGGAACGAGATAAACACGGAAGATTTCGGGCAAAAGGAGAACCACTAACTCTCAAAATTTCCTGCCGATTGCCTAAAAGTTATGCTGAAAAATTCGAGGCAAGAGGAAAGGATAGTTATTGGATGCGAGAAGTAATTTGTAAAGCCTTAGATGAAGAAGATAGCTGAGGTTTTTAAGCCTAAAAAATGGTGTTTCTGCGGTGAGGGCTTGCCTTTGACGGCTAGGGAAAACATTGCTTTAGGAAAAATAAAAAAAGTAAAAAAAATTGTGAGGGATCGTTTGGCTAATTGTGTCTGGTTTAGTGCTGTCAGTGTTGGGCTGTTAATTTCAATTGCCCGATCGCGCCTTTCTCATCTCTGATTACTTAATCGTTACAAAGATTTAATTATATAAGCATATAGCTGAAATCCCTATATTAATGGGGAAGATGGTATATCAATGTAAAAGCCCCATTAGATTTTGGGTTAGAGGCGATCGCGCAATTAATCACATTGCCTAAAATGTCCTTTTCATAAGTTGAAAAGGGGATGATATTTCTGATCTGTCCCATATTCCCAAGCTATCCCGTGTGGGTCTTTCTGTTTACTCCATTGCTTTAACTTTTCTGCTCCCTGTTTGCGTTGTTGTTGGATAGCATTGCTACTACAACCTAATCGCTTTCCTAATGCTAACTGAGTTAAGGGACCAAGATGAGTCAATTGTTCAGAATCATCTTTTTTTTGGGGACTTCCACTACCTTGATTTTGTCCTCCCTCATGGCTATCAGTAGGAGAATCATTATTTGTTAGTGCTTTGTCAGTGCTAATTGCACTGGTTTTGTTAGTGCTATCAGAATCAGCTTGTTGTAATGTTTTTGACTCATCTGAACTGGTATTGTCAGTGCTGTATGTGCTTGCACTGTTATTTGTTAGTGCATTGTCAGTGCTGTTAGTGCTACTCTTAAATTCTTGAATTTCCAATTCCAGTTCATAGATTCTTTGGGAGTGGTCCGATCGCGCTTCCTCCAGATAAGACACACGGTTAGCTAGTTGGTTGTATGTGCTATCGGTATGTGCATTGTTAGTGCTGTATGTGCTATCTGCACTTACATTGTCAGTACTGGACTTTTTTCCGCTGACATACTCCTCCATCCATTGGTGAAATAAAGCAGTGGCTGTTGTGCCGTTGGCTTTCGCTAGCTCCACAAATTGGGCTTTTAAATCGGTAGGAACGCGAAAGGTTAGGTTAGTTGTTTTATTTTTCATCTAAGTGCTGTATGTGCATTGCACTTACAACTATAACCTGTTAGTGCTGTTAGTGCAAGTGTAAGTGCAGACTCACAATTACCAACGCTGGCTTCGTTCTGTTCATAGCTCTCCATTAAGAAAGCACCGCCCTTAGTGAGATAGGGGCGGTTTGTTGTATTCAAGGCTCTCCAGCGAGTGGAGAGCAGCAGAGGAGTGCTGGTGGTTGAAGGAAGTCACCAAAGTTTCCATTAATTCCTCTCCAGCGAGTGGAGAGCAGCCTATGAGGGCGCTTTATGTATATCTCAGTTGTCTGAGAAGTTTCCATTAGTTCCTCTCCAGCGAGTGGAGAGAAGTTTGCCGAACAACCCAACGAAGTCCGTCAACAGCTACCAGAACGGTTTCCATTAATTCCTCTCCAGCGAGTGGAGAGAAGGCGGGCCCAAGGCATGGCTGGATGTCCTGTCCCAGGATACGAGTTTCCATTAATTCCTCTCCAGCGAGTGGAGAGCA
>JAHEOB010000244.1 GCA_018610095.1 Halothece sp. MAG | reverse complement strand
GTTGCGAATCGTAATGTTAACGTTCGGTCGTTTTTTCCCCAATTTCATCCGCAAGCTATTACAAAAAATCTTAATTACGGGAAAGCAAAACACAGGATATTATTTTCAGCGTTCTTTGCATTGGGAAAAGGAAACCCTTGTAGTGCAGGATGAGTTACAAGTTCCCAGTTGGGAAACTATAAAACAAGTTGGAATTGGCGCAGATCAAACTTCCATTTATGTTGTCATGAGTCGCACATTCCAATGGAGTCAACTACAACCTTGGCTGGATTTAACACCGCAACTTAAAGATTTACCAACTGGCGACCCCTTAAAGATTGAACGGCGATATTAAAGATGAAAAAACTAATTTCTGTTGCGCTAAGTTTATTCATCCTTGTAATTCTCTATCTCCAAATTGATTTTGCTGCCTTATTAGCAGTACTGGCTAGCAGTCATAGCGGTTGGATGATGTTGGGATTAGCCATGGTTATTCCTATCACAATGTTAACCGCGTGGCGACTGCAACAATTGAGCCCTCCCCAAGCCAATTTAACCTTTGCAGAAGGCAACCGTTTAATTTTAGCTGCCAGTGTTTTAAATATGGTTTTACCCTCTAAAATGGGAGATATTGCCAAGGCGTATTTTATTCAAAAACGAGGAGCTTTGGTGGGATCATTAGCGTTATCCTTAGTCGTATTTGAAAAAACCTGCGATTTACTTTCTCTCTTATTTTGGTGTGGCTTGGGGTTATTGTTATATCCCAATAAAGATGGCTTATTTTGGCTAATGACAGTCGTGATTAGCAGTGGTTTATTACTCGGAATTGTCTTATTAGTTTCCCGTCGCTTAGCCGATCAGTTTTTTGATTTCCTGAAACAAATTACGCCCAATAAAATTAATGAAAAAGTTAAAAACTTACAAAGTGCTTGGAGCCAGATGCACGATTATTTCTGGCGCGATCGCGCAAAGTTATTAACCATTACTGCAACATCAATATTTTTATGGTTTTTACATCTATTTCAGATTTGGTTATTTATTCTTGCCCTTAACGCCTGGACACCTTTATTAGCAAACTTAGCTTTAGCACCGTTAGCCATTTTAGCGGGATTATTACCCTTAACCTTTGCCGGAATTGGCACCCGAGATGCAGCGTTAGTGTTTTTCTATAGTGCTTATTTTGATCCGCCAACGGCTGCTGCGTTAGGGGTACTTGCTACATCTCGTTATTTTATTCCGGCGGTTGCTGGCTTACCGTTTATGAATCACTATTTGATTAAAACTTAAATTAATTGCGTAATAATTGTTCTCTTAATTGCTTAACGCGATCGCGCAATTTCGCTGCTTTTTCAAACTCTAAATTTTCGGCTGCTTGATTCATTTCGTCTTCCAATTGTTCCACTAATTCTGGAATTTTATCCAAGGGTAATTCTTCAGGTTTTTCCGTTACCGTTTCTAATTGTTCGGTATTTAATCGACGAGAAATATCTAAAAACGCCAAAATGGAATTATTCATTTCTTTAACAATCGGTTGCGGTGTAATGCCATGTTTTTCATTATATTGCTGTTGAATCTGACGCCGTCGTTGCGTTTCTTGGATGGCATTTTCCATACTATCGGTTAAGGTATCAGCATATAAAATCGCTTGTCCAGCAACATGACGAGCTGCTCGTCCTATGGTTTGAATCAAGGAACGTTCGGAACGCAAAAAGCCTTCTTTATCGGCATCTAAAATCGCCACTAAGGAAACTTCTGGTAAGTCTAATCCTTCCCGTAATAAGTTAACCCCCACTAAGACATCAAATTCTCCTTTCCGTAAATCTTGTAAAATTTCAATCCGTTCAATGGAATGAATTTCCGAGTGTAAATAACGCACTCGTAATCCTCTTTCCTCACAATATTCGGTTAAATCTTCTGCCATGCGTTTGGTTAAAGTGGTAACCAGAACTCGTTCTTGTTTTTCCGCCCGTTGCTGAATTTCTCCTAATAAATCATCAATTTGTCCTTCGGTGGGACGAACTAAAACTTCGGGATCTAAAACGCCAGTGGGACGAATAATTTGTTCTACGACATTGCCTTGAGATTGTTCGATTTCCCAATCCCCTGGCGTTGCAGAAACAAAAATTGCTTGATTGACTTTTTCCCAAAATTCATCTGCTTGAAGCGGGCGATTATCCGCAGCACTGGGAAGACGAAAACCATGTTCAATTAAGACTTTTTTGCGCGATTGATCCCCATTATACATTCCTCTTAATTGGGGAACGGTGACGTGAGATTCATCCACCACTAATAACCAATCATCTGGAAAATAATCCACCAAACATTCCGGCGGATCACCGGCATTTCTTCCTGCTAAATGCCGAGAATAATTTTCCACCCCATTACAATATCCCACTTCTCGTAACAGTTCTAAATCATAACGAGTTCGTTGTTCCAATCGTTGCGCTTCTAAATATTTTTCTTCTGCTTCTAATTCTGCAACTCGCTGTTTTAATTCTGCCTCAATATTTTGACAAGCAACTTCTAATTGATCATCAGGGGTAACAAAGTGACGCGCTGGATAAATATTAATCCCTTGTAAACTACTTAATACCTCTCCCGTTGTGGGATCAACGTACCGTAAAGCATCAATTTCATCTCCAAAAAATTCAACCCGAATAATGCGATCTTCATAGGCCGGAACAATTTCTAAAACATCTCCTTTCACTCGAAATCGTCCTCGTTGTAAATCAGTATCATTGCGAGCATATTGAACCGCCACTAAATCTCTTAATAACTGTCGCTGATCAACTTCTTCTCCTACCTGTAACGAAATCGCTGCATTGAGATATTCCCGAGGCACGCCTAACCCATAAATACAACTAATGGAAGCCACCACAATCACATCGCGACGTTCAAATAAGGATCGCGTTGCGGAGTGACGCAGCATATCAATTTCTTCATTAATGGAAGCCGATTTTTCAATATAAGTATCCGAAACAGGAATATAGGCTTCTGGCTGATAATAGTCGTAATAACTAATAAAATATTCTACCGCATTATTAGGAAATAATTCCCGTAACTCATTACATAATTGTGCTGCTAAGGTTTTATTATGCGCTAAAACTAAAGTGGGTTTTCCAATCTTTTCAATGACATTGGCAATGGTATAAGTTTTGCCCGTACCAGTGCCCCCTAATAGGGTTTGAAACCGATTTCCCTGTTGTACTGATTCCGTTAATTGCGCGATCGCGCTTGGTTGATCACCCGTTGGTTGAAAAGACGCATTTAATTGAAAATTCGACATCATTTAATGATTAATTACAAAGACTTGACACCAAACCATGAATTGAAAAATGATAAAGAATCAAAAAAACTTATTTTACGATTATAACCATGACGCAGCCCGCCATTAAAATTTTTTGTGTTAAAATTAAATTAACCCACTAAGCCAGCATAACAATGTTTGTCTTAGAGTTTAAGGTCAAAGCTAAAAAGCATCAATACCAAGCCATTGACGAGGCAATACGGACGACTCAGTTTATTCGTAATAAATG
>JAHEOB010000243.1 GCA_018610095.1 Halothece sp. MAG | reverse complement strand
TGGGAATACGGTGATCTTGAATAAAGGAACCAAAGAAGGCTATGAAGAAGGAATGACCTTAACCCTTGAACGAGTTACAAAAGAAGTGACTGATCCTGAAACAGGTGACGTGATTCGTACCATGACGACAAAAATCGGTAAAATCAAATTGGTAGATGTCGATGAGAAATCAAGTGCAGGTGAATTGATCTCAGGAACAACCCCCGAAAAAGGAGACCTTGCTAAACCCATAAAGCAATAACGAAAATAGGAGACAAGTTGGAATTGAGGCATCATGACTTGTCTCCTTAGTTAAAGGTTCAAGGCATCACCAGAATTGCAAACAGATACAAAAAAATATTTAGTGTGACTTAATAATTATCACATTTGATTGGCATTGCAATATACTAAAAGTAAGGAAGAAGTTAACTAAGATGATTCAATTTAGCGACATTGATTGGGTGATTTTAGAACTTGTTCTGAGGAGTAATACTTAACAATTTTAGGTCAAAACTATGTCAATGATGGAAATCATCAAAAATATCAATAACTTTATTGCAGAAGCAGTTGCTCGCATTTTTTCTCCTAGTGAAGATGCTTATCCCAGCGTGGGAGTCCAACCTTATTCAGGAGATACATTTTCAGGTCATATGAAACTAAACTGGTAGTTTCAATTTAAGTGCTAATTGATATTAACCGAGCCTGCAAATGCAGGCTTTCTTCATATGATTACTGTAACAGGAAACGTAGAAAAACAAGAGGTGGGGATGGGAACTTGGGCGTTAGTAAGCGATGAGGGAAAAACCTATGAACTGAGAAATCCCCCTGCCTCGTTATGTCAGCCACAGCAACGGGTTCAAGTTACAGGAACGATCCGAAATGATGTGATGAGTGTGGCAATGATTGGTGAAATTTTAGAAGTGGATTCTTTTAAGTTTCTCTAATCATACATTACAAGTAAAAAATCGGGTAACCGTTTGGCTACCCAATGATTCACGACTAGAAACGTTTTCTATGCCGCATTTCTTTCTTGAATGACGCGGTCAATGATGCCGTATTCTTGAGCTTCTTGGGCGGACATAAAATAATCTCGTTCCGTATCTTTTTTAATTTTTTCCACACTCTGACCAGTATGTTGCGCCATAATGTGGTCGAGTTGTTCACGGATACGGAGGATTTCTTTTGCTTCAATTTCAATGTCGGTTGCTTGTCGTTGCCCTTGTGTTCCCCCGTAAGGTTGGTGAATCATAATCCGTGAGTGGGGAAGGGCAAGGCGTTTTCCTTGTGCGCCAGCAGATAATAAAAACGCGCCCATGGAAGCAGCAATTCCCACACAAATGGTGACCACTTCTGATTTAATGTGCTGTATAGTATCATAAATTGCCATGCCGGCACTGACTGACCCCCCAGGGCAATTAATATAAAGATAGATGGGTTTGCTGGGATCTTCTGAATCCAAGTAAAGCATGACTGCAATGACTTGGTTGGCTAATGTATCATTAATGCCCCGACCAAGGAAAATAATTCGTTCTCGGTAAAGTCGGTCATAAATATTAATCCAGTCACTATAGGGTTGACCTGGTAACTGATAGGGAACTTTTGGTACACCAATGGGCATAAAATTTAATCCTTTGCGTAACTAACGACATCGATAAAGGGAATCCAAGACACAGGTAACGATTGGGAATACCGTTAATGGCGTTAACTGACGACACCTGCGGTAGAAGGTAAATCTTTAGTACTTTCTAAAACTTTATCAATCAATCCGTATTCTTTGGCTTCGTGAGGACTGAGATAAAACATACGGTCTGAATCTTTGGCAATTTTGTCTTTGGACTGACCGGTATTTCTTGCCAAAATATTCAACATGGCTTCTTTATTGGCTAAGACTTCCTTAGCCCGAATTTGAATATCAGTGGCTTGTCCTTGTGCTCCTTGACGAGGTTGATTCAAAATAATTGTGGCATGGGGTAAACTGGCGCGATAGCCTTTAGTACCTGCAGAGAGAATCATCGCTGCCGTTCCCATGGCTTGACCAATGCAGATGGTATTAACCGGCGGTTCAATATAGTTCAAGGTATCACAAATGGCAAAGGCTTCGGTTTCAAAGCCAATGGCTTCTCCTCCATACCATGACGTTCCCGTGGAGTTAATATACATATAAATGGGTTTTTCCCGATCTTCAAATTGCAGATAGAGGAGTTGAGCAATAATTAGCTCGGTGACATCCATCCCGATTTGTTCTTTATATTCATCGGGAGAAACTAAGGGTAACCCTAAATAAATAATGCGTTCATTTAATAAAAGCGATGGCAGATCAGGTGGAGGGGTTCGCATATTGCCCCCTCCATAATAAGGGGCTTGCATACCTCGAATTGGTAGGTTCATCTTTTGCGATAAAAGGGGCTTTTTTACTGTTTTTCTGTAAATCTATCTTAACTTATTGAGGGAAACTCGCTGAGATATTGCGTCAAGGTAAAGGCATCAACCCCTAATTCGCTATGCTGTTGACTGGCGATTATTCCTGCTTGGGCGTGCCAAACTCCTGCTGTGGCAGTAATGGTAGCAGGTGAAATCTGTTCTAGATTTGATTGCGCGATTAATCCTGCTAATAAGCCTGTGAGAACATCGCCACTTCCCCCTCTGGCAAGGGCAGGGGTACTCTCAGCAATGACCCAGTTTCGCTGGTCGCTGCCTGCAATGACTGGGATTGCCCCCTTGAGGAGAATATGACTATTGGTTTCTGCCACTGCCGTTTGAACAGCACTGATCCGATCAGGGTTGTCTAAATGGGGGAATAAGCGTCGAAATTCTCCTGGGTGAGGTGTGAGAATAGTCGTTGCAGAACGAGTTTTGAGTGTTTCACTGGGATTGCTTTGCGCGATCGCGTTAAGCCCATCGGCATCAATAATTAATGGCGTGGTTGTTTCTAAAATCTGTGGTAGTAGCGATTGGGCCTCAAGGGTAAGCCCTGGCCCGAAGGCAACTGTGCTATAGCGATCCCACTCCTTGCCGACTTCTGGAAGATTAGCAATTGCCCCCTGATCGGTTTCAGGACACTCTAAAATTAATGCTTCTGGTAAATGCGTGACTAACATTGGTTTTAATGAGGCTGGGGCTGCAATGGTAACCATTCCCACCCCACTACTTCTTGCCCCTAATGCTGTTAAAATAACGCCGCCGGCATATTGACGAGAGCCTGCAACAATCAGTAAATGTCCCTGTTTATATTTATGGGTGAGGCGAGGACGAGGCAGAGGAAGGAAGGAACGCGCTAAATTAGCATTCATCCGTTTCAGAGAGGGAGATTGCCCTAAAACCGCTTCTATGTCAGCGGGTGGGATACCAAAATCCAGTAATTCTGCTTGTCCGATATAAGGCAGGGCTTGATCTTGAAAAAAGGCTCGTTTCCACAATCCTAAACAAAAGGTATGAGTGGCTGCGATCGCGCTGCCTAACACTTGCCCGGTATCGGTATGAATGCCTGAGGGTAAATCAATACTAATAATGGGAGTTGACCATTGATTAAGCGTTTCCACCGCTGTTGCTAATTCCCCTTGCAGCGATCGCGTCATGCCAAACCCAAATAAGCCATCAATGATTACCTCACAAGGAGCTAAGGTTTGCAGATCATCACTGACAGACATCCCAAGCGTTGTGGCATAATCAAGATGAGCTTGCGTTAATTCTTTTCCCTTGTTGAGGGGGCGATAGAGGAAAACACTATAGCCTTGCAGGAATAATTCCCGAGCCACCACCGCAGCATCCCCACCATTATGCCCCGGTCCAATTATCATCCCCACCTGAGAAATCTTGCTTGGCGGATATAACTGCACCACACGCTGAGTAATTAACCCAGCAACTTTTTCCATCAGAGCAGCCACAGGCATCCCCGCATTAAACATTCGCTGCTCGATCGCTGCCATTTCGGTTGCCGTTACCACAAACGGTGCGATATACGATGTAGAAGTGTGATTGATCATTGTTGTTAATGGCGGAAACGAAACCAGTGCTTCCTCGACGTTATCAGCGACTCCGTAATGTTTTGAACCGACGACAGACGGATTTAAGCGTTTTATTAGAAGATGTCCATAAACCCCATAATTTTTCGGCAATTATTCGCACCTGTGATGCAGTGGGAATTTTTTCCGCTCATGCCGTTTATCAACAGGGAGATATCCCCACCTTTAGCGAAACTGCTCAAGGCAGTCAAAAATGGGTCAATGTTCATACCCACTCCGATATTACAACGGCGGTTCATCATCTCAAAAGCCAAGGTTTTACTTTATATGCTGCCCATTTATCCGACCAAGCAGTGGATTATAGCACCCCTGATTATACCCAGCCCAGTGTCATTGTGTTAGGGGCAGAAAAATGGGGCGTTAGTGAGCAAGCCATGGCGTTAGTGGATCAGGCAATCTATATTCCCATGCTAGGAATGGTACAGTCTCTCAACGTTTCCGTTGCAGCCGCAGTCATTTTATTTGAAGCTCAACGACAACGACTTGCTGCTGGCTATTATGACCAACCCCGTCTCGATCCAGAAACCTATCATCGCACCTTGTTTCGATGGGCCTATCCTAGGTTGGCTGCTGCCTATGATAAAGTTGGTAAACCTTATCCAGCGTTGGGAGAGGATGGGCAATTCATTAGAGATTACAATCATC
>JAHEOB010000242.1 GCA_018610095.1 Halothece sp. MAG | reverse complement strand
AGGGCAGAAATGCTCAATCGCGAGGTTGAGAAGCCCAGACTGTATTGCTTGCAATCAGTGTGGGAGAACGTCACTTACCGCTTAAAACTAATCCCCAAGCCGTTATGTACTCGCCCTGCTGTGGCAGTGGGGCGATTAATTAATTCTCCCCCAAGATAAAGCGAGGTGGAACTGCCCCCATCTAAGTTCAGGGCATGGATTGCTCCTAATTGACGTAAAATACTGGGCATCTGTGCTAGCGTGGGCCCTTGCCCTTGTTGATTATTGCCAATGGTTACTAACAGAATGGTTTCATCTTCCGTTAGCGCGATCGCGCTACGATGGGCTTTTTGTTGAATAAAATTGTCACTAAATGCTTCCCGTTGGGCATCTAACACCACTTGCCCCTCTTTAATTAGCAATGGTCCTGCCGCTAACGTGTAGGGATAGCTCTCAAAATTAGAAGGAATGGTTTGCTTTTGCAGTTCCAAGGGAGTGCCTTTGTTTAAAGCAGCGATCGCTTGCGGATGATGCCCTCGGATCGCTAACAGGTAACCATCAGATGGAATGGGAATCTGCTGTTGGTCACTAGTTAAGCGTTGTACCTGTTGATCATCCACCACCACAACGGTTTCTTCTTCCCTAACTGGGGTGTAATAGCTGCCCCATTTTGGGGTATAGCGAGCTACCCCTGACTGTGCATAACCACTATTCAAGGCTTGCAGGGAAAAGGTTTCGCCATTATCCGTGACAACGGTTTCTCGATATTGCAACCGATCCATTATAAAATTGCCTTGATTATCCCACGCGATCGCGCCACGATTTAAAATCGGACTAGAATACCATTGCCCATCTTGTTTAATTCCCCCTAAAGGCTGTTGCGTATCACGGCTAAAAAATCCGCCATTAATTGCCATACTTACTTCATTGCGCTTACCCATTTCGGATAACCTTGCTATGCCTTCGAGTTGCTTCCCAGGATTCCAAATTGGCGTTAAATTGAAATTCTGAGGAGATTCCAGTTCTAACCAACTCACAGCAAACCCAGACTGATAATCTTGTTTCCAAGTCACTCCTTGCCCCCAACGAATCTCTCGTGGTTTTAACCAATCTGAGCGGATATCAATCACTAATCGCGTCGGATTCGCTAAAGTATGAATATCCAATTGAGATGCAGTGGGTAAATTAATCTCCAGTTTTGTTGTTTCGCCTTGGGGCTTTACTGTGAATAAAGGAGCGTTCTCCTGTTGAGAAGAAAACTTGTCAGCCACACTGGGAGGTGTTTTCGCTGAAAGCATCACCGTTGCTTGCTGTCGGGTTTGTTTAAATTGGGAAAGAATGGGACGATCTAAATCAACCACAATCCGGTCTCCCCAAGGGTGTTTCCCTGTGCGGATATTTTGCAGTTGAGACGTATGGGGCGTAATCTCTAAGCGATTGGCTGAAAAACGAATTTCCTCAGCACTCTCATTGAAAATCGGCTTGAGATCCACATAACGATTTGCCCCGAAATGTTGCGCTGATAGGGCATAAGCAGACCCCTGATCCGAACGAAACCACCAGACAGGCTGTTGATGGGGTTCCTTATTACTCAGTAATTCTAAGCCAAACCGTTGTTGGGCAGCAGCATCAGTAATGCCAAGATGAGTTTCCCCATTGCTTTGCCATTCTCGCCAACTGATGGAAAGCGTTTCACCATTAATCGTAATCGCTTCTCCCTCACGAGAGCATGCCGAGGATTGTTCGGCAGTGGTAATAGTTGCAAATAAAATACAACTCAGCAGGGTAGCTAAACTTAACCCCAGTCGAGCTAAAACCTTATCCCATTTCATGTTCATTATTCAATTCTGTTAATTGCAATGCTTAATCATGGCATTACCAGCCAACGGTTTTCAATCTAATTTTTTTCGGTACAATCAAGAGTGATCTTGTGCAGTTGCGAGGTGAGAGTGAATTATTCGCCAACTCTATCTAAAGATATCGCTAGTAACGTGCAATTTCCGCCTCAAGTTTCTATCATTGTTCCGATCTATAATGAACGAGAGAGTTTGGAGCATTTAGTTAGCGCGATCGCGCGATCGTTAATGACCACTGCCTTGCCCTATGAAATTATTGGTATCGATGATGGTTCCACGGATGGTTCAACCGCTCACCTTAAAGCCTTAGCAGAAAGCCGAACTGATTTGTGCGCGGTAATTTTACGACGAAATTATGGACAAACGGCTGCCATGGCTGCGGGATTCAATTACGCTCAAGGGGATCTGATTATTTCCTTAGATGCCGATTTACAAAACGATCCCGATGATATTCCTCGCGTGATTGCCAAATTAGAAGAAGGGTATGATGTGGTCAGTGGTTGGCGGAAAAATCGCAAAGATGCTACTTTAACCCGCTTAATTCCTTCCAAAATTGCCAACTGGTTAATCGCACAAGTGACCAATGTTCGCATTCATGACTATGGCTGTTCCTTAAAAGGCTACCGTGCTGAGTTAATCGCGGATATGAACCTATATGGGGAATTGCATCGGTTTCTCCCCGCCCTTGCTTTTATGGAAGGGGCAAAAATTACAGAAATTCCCGTTAATCATTATCCAAGACCTTATGGCAATAGTAAATATGGTTTAGGGCGCACCCTACGAGTCTTAATGGACTTATTAACAATTTGGTTTATGCAGAAATTTCTAACTCGCCCCATGCACGTTTTTGGTTCTTTGGGATTACTTTCAATGGGATTAGGAGTGTTGGTAGGAAGTTATTTAACCGTGGTCAAATTTGCCCTTGGAGAAGATATCGGCGATCGCCCATTGTTACTTTTAGTGATTATTTTACTATTGGCAGGAGTGCAATTATTTTCCTTTGGTTTGCTTGCAGAACTGGTCATTCGCACTTATTATGAATCTCAAGGAAAACCCATTTATCGAGTGCGAGAAGTCATTACCCAATCATAAAATTTCATCTATAGCAAAATGATATGAGTTGTAAAGAGTGTAATCCACTTAAGTCCCCAAATTTGGAAATTATGGGGCGAAAGAATTCACAACTGATGTACACTTGCTATATTACTCTTTATTCCAGTGCTGAGGTTGCTTTAAATTCTCTGGTAGCCTTGTAGATTCATTGCCATGGGCTTTTTCGATCTGTTCTTGACTAAGACTACGTACTCTTCGTAAATCCAATCCATTGAGATTTGCTCCTTGTAAATTTGCCTTGAAAACATTTGCCTCTTGTAAAATTGCGTCGAAAAAACTTACCTTTTGTAAATCCGCTTCCATAAACTT
>JAHEOB010000241.1 GCA_018610095.1 Halothece sp. MAG | reverse complement strand
GATACCCTATGGCCTGATTTTGATCGAGAAGCGTTTCATCAAGCCTTATTAGCTTATCAAAAGCGCGATCGGCGATTTGGTACAATCCGTGAGTAATCCTTGGCAGAAAACCGTCCTGATGGTAACTTCCTTGGAACATGCTGGTTCCATTTCCTTGATTTTCGCTTCCTAATTGATTTAATTGGACATGACCATTTCTCCGCACCGTGTTTGTATTGCCTTAGGAACACGCCCTGAAGCCATTAAACTTGCCCCTGTCATTGAGCAATGTCAGCGATCATCCCAACTAACTCCCTATGTCATTCTCACCGGACAACATCGGGAAATGGTGGAGCAGGTTATGGCATTATTTGACCTGCAAGCTGACCAAAATCTTGAGATAATGCAAAATCAACAAACCTTAACCGATATTACCTGTCGGAGTTTAAAGGGATTAGAACGACTTTATCAAGAGTTGACTCCCAGTTTAGTTTTAGTGCAAGGAGATACCACCACTGCCTTTGCAGCAGCCCTTGCTGCGTTTTATCAAAAAATTCCCACTGCCCATGTTGAAGCAGGATTACGTTCCTATCATCTCTACAATCCCTATCCTGAAGAAGCCAATCGCCGTCTCATTGCCCAACTGGGCCAACTCAATTTTGCCCCCACCCAATCGGCTGTCACCAATTTAGAAAATTCTGCCGTTATTGGCGAAATTCATCTCACAGGCAATACCGTCATTGATGCCTTACTAAAAATGGCACAACGTTATCCCCAATGTGACATTCCTGGTTTAGATTGGGATAACCATCGGGTTTTACTCACCACAGTGCACCGCCGAGAAAATTGGGGACAACCCCTTTCTCAAATTATTGAAGGCTTGCAATTAATTTTAGACAAGTTTCCCGACACGGCTTTATTACTACCATTACATCGCAATCCCACGGTTCGCCAACCGATTACAGAAACCTTAGGAAGACATCCTCGGGTCTTTTTAACGGAACCCTTAAACTATGAGGAGTTGGTGGGGGCAATCCAACGGTGTTATTTATTACTCACAGACTCAGGAGGATTACAAGAAGAAGCCCCCAGTTTAGGAAAGCCGGTTTTAGTATTGCGAGATCATACCGAACGCAGTGAAGCTATTCGTGCCGGAACTGCCCGTTTAGTTGGAACCCAAGCCCACCAAATTGTTACTGCAGCCAGCGAATTATTAGAAGATCGAGCCCTGTATCAACAAATGTCAATGGCGATTAATCCTTTTGGGGATGGTAAGGCAGCAGAACGGATTGTTAATATTATTGAACGCTATTTAGGTTGTGACTGATATTTTGTTGTTGTTGATTCCTTAATTGTCCATGAATACTAACCCCATAGGGCACTAAATAAGTAAGAATGCTAGAAATCCAGCGTTGACGAGTCATTTTTCCTTCTACTAACGTTGCACCATGATTAATAGCAAATAAAATGGTTCCCACGATTAAAGCAACTCTGATAGCTGTTGGTGCAAACTTGGGATTAATAAGTGCTCGATAATATTCTTTAATTCCTTTAATCATGATTCAACATCTAGATCGTTCCCCAGAAATACCTTGGTTAAGGCAAAGGGAATTCCTAGGATTAGGGGATCATTTTAAGTTTGTAGCAATGAGTTTATTTTCTATTCTATCTCGTTAAACTAGAACTCTGAACCTTCCATAATTGATTGCAAAATAAGAGAATGACAAGAACTGGGATCGGGATTCGGACGGCGCAAACCCTTGCAGAACGCGAAGTTGGACAAATTCATGTTTATGATGGTGAAGGCAAAGGCAAATCCCAAGCTGCCCTAGGGGTAGTGCTTCGTGCCATTGGTTTGGGCATTCACTCCCAACAAACCAATCGCGTGTTACTATTGCGATTTTTAAAAGGACCAGAACGAGTGTATGATGAGGATGCAGCGATCGCTGCTCTGCAACAAGGCTTTCCTCACCTCATTGATCAAGTCCGCACCGGACGAGCAGAATATTTTAGTCAAGATGAAATTACCACTTTTGATCAGCAAGAAGCATTACGGGGTTGGAATGTTGCCAAAGGCGCGATCGCGTCAGGATTGTATTCGATTATTGTTCTCGATGAACTCAACCCAGTTTTAGCGTTAGGGTTACTCTCCATAGAAGAAGTGGTTGAAACACTCCAAAATAAGCCCCAACCTCTAGAAGTGATCATTACAGGTCGCGGTGCTCCGCAACCATTATTAGACTTATGCGACCTTCATTCTGAAATTACCCCTCACACTGCAAAAGATGGGGCAGTGGAAGGGATTGAAATTTATACTGGGGCTGGCAAAGGCAAATCCACCAGTGCCCTTGGTAAAGCCTTACTTGCCATTGGACGCGGGATCGATCATGATCAGTCTCATCGAGTGTTACTGGTGCAGTGGTTAAAAGGAGGCACCGGCTATACTGAAGATGCCGCGATCGCTGCTTTAAAAGCCAGTTATCCGGGATTAATTGATCATGTTCGATGTGGTCGCGATGCCATTGTCTGGCGCGGGCAACAACAACCAGCGGATTATCAAGAAGCCGAACGGGGTTGGCAAATGGCAAAAGACGCGATCGCCTCAGGCAATTACCAAACGATTATTCTAGACGAATTAAACCCCACCATTGATCTGGAATTGCTTCCTGCCAAGCCAATTGTGGAAACCTTATCTCAAAAACCTGATGACACCCAAGTGATTATTACTGGGCGATGTTTTCATCGTCATCCTTATTTCGATCTGGCAAGTGTCTATTCTGAGATGGTATGCCATAAACACTATGCTTATCAGGGGGTAGAATTACGAAGAGGCGTTGATTATTAAACCATAACTATCTGAGGGGAGATGGGAAATCCCTCAAAAAAATATCAAATCTTCTAGATTTTTATCATTAATGGTTTTATAACTACTCATCAATTGTCCAATCACTTTTCCCTAAAAAATAAATGCCTTCTGGGGTAACTTGAAACCGATAAGGAAGAATGGTTACTCCTTTTTCCACAGCTTCTGCAAGTAATTTAGCATACTTAGGATCAGCCGCTTTTCCAGGAGCAAATGTTGTACAATCACCACGATGAATAAAATAAAGCATAATCGGTTGAGCCGTGGGCAACAACGCCATTAATTCTTGTAAATGCTTTTGCCCACGCTTAGTTACCGTATCAGGAAATAAAGCCTGCTGTTGTTTTGCCCAAGTGACATTTTTAACTTCTAAATAAATGGGACGTTCTTGTTTTCCTGTTAGTAAAAAATCAATCCGACTTTTTTTATCTTCCCCATATTTCACTTCGGGATAAATTGTGTTATAACAATCAGCAAGTTCCGGTAAAAGATGATATTCTAAAGCAGATTTAATGACACGATTGGGTAAACTAGTATTAATGCCTACCCAAGTTGGGACAGTATCATTCACTTGGATTGCTTCCCAAGTATAGGGATGTTTCCGTTTCGGATTGTCGCTATAGGACACTAAAACAGGATTGCCAGGACTACATACCCCTGTCATTGGACCGGTATTCGGACAATGGGCTGTAATAACTTCTCCTGAAGAGAGTTCAATTTCAGCCAAAAAGCGTTTATAACGTTGAATCAGGGTTCCCGAAATCAAGGAAGAATAAGGATAAATCAAGGAATTATTCATACAAGCTGATGTTTGAAGGCAAAACTTACCAACGCCACTCGATTATTGGTATCAGTTTTGCGTAACAGACTACTCACCTATTTTTTCACAGTTTATGAACTGAGATAAAATTTTTACCCAGTTTCAGTCTCAGAAAATCATTGACAGTGATCGAGGCGATAAGAGACTGTTCCTAAAGAAAACCTTAAGTTATCAAAACTCTGTGTATGACATAACTTTAGGCTTAATAAGTATAGAGGGATTAAATTTAGTTTTTGCTTAGCATACAGGAGTCACAACTTTTTTAGATTTATTTTATAAACACTCTCTAAGGTGGGTTGGTGTGCCCACCTTACTGCAAATCTAGTTTAATTTTCAACAAATCGTATAAATGGTTACAATTTATCTTAGCCACAAGAATCAAAAAATATAAAGTTTGTTAACCGTAAGCAAGGGGTTGATACAATTGCTGACAAGCTAAGTCTAAATTATAAGGGAAAGGGGGAGGGAGGGGTTGATAATCTTTAGGATGGGCAGCTCCATGTCGCAATACAGCATTAACTAACAAGCAAGATTCAGAATCAGGGTTAATCGCAGCATGAGGAATGCCAGG
>JAHEOB010000240.1 GCA_018610095.1 Halothece sp. MAG | reverse complement strand
GGATTGTGCTGCCTGATGGATTAAGTCTTGCTCTAGATCAGGAGGTAATTCGATTGTGATTTGCATTTTTTCTGATTAATGCTGTACTCTTGGCTCTATTTTTTTGATTTTTTTCTATTATAGGTAGAGCTACTGGAAAAGTCGCGATCGCCTTCGGTACATGGTGTAGCTATATCGCTCCCTTGATCCCCTGAACTCCCTTACCAAGAGGGGACTGGAGTTCTCACTTTCCTCTGTTTTGATTTGGAGCGCGATCGCGCTCGGCAAATGGCGGAGCCATACCGCGTACTATTGAGGCAACCAAGTTTCATCTAACACTTGCTCTAAATCTGCAATGGGCTGTTCTGGAAAGGTTTGAAGCGATAATCCTGAAGCATCAGCAACTAATTCTCTGGCATCTTGATAAAGTTCTAAAAATTGATCAGATAAATAAGTCTTCAGACTCGGACTGTCTCTTAATTCTTTTTTAATTTGTTTCCGAAAATTACGGATTTCTCTTTTCCAATGGTTTTGGTTATTTACTTTTTCTGATTCCCAGTATTTGAGCTTAAGTAAATGCTCCAATAGGCGAGTTAGCAAGCTTTCCAACTTTCTTTTCTGTCGCCGACTCAAATCGAGAACTTCATCAATCAGGTGTTCCCAGTCCACCTGATTAAATTGTTGATTTTCTAACTGTTTAACTGTTTCTAATACCCAGAGATGATAATCGGTTTCGTATAAGCTATTCGTGCTGGGTTGCGGCTCTGCTACCATATGTTTTTGCTGTTGCTGATTTGCTCTATTCACTAGCGCGATCGCTATCGGGACATGTCATGTATTTATTGGTTTGATTCCATTTTTTAGCAGTTAGTCTAATGAAAAGCGCGATCGCGCTACTTAAGTCTATACAATCAAATTATTAATGCCCCTAACCCCATTAGAATTCGTTTAAAGCTCCAAAGCGACGGTTAAACACACTTAGCCCTAACTACCGCTTCCCTGATTTCAAATACTAATTCAGGAAGCTAGCTTGGAGGGACTGAGATCCGTAGACCATCGAAGCCCTACTCCAGTTGAGTAACCATCCGATTGTTTTTTCTAACTCAAGGTAGGAATTAGACTAACTTGGTGGTCTGGAAATGTCAAGGATTATTGGTCATTCTGGGTGAATTGCTTAACAAACTCTTGATGTTGCTAACAAATTGATTCACAACAATCTTATCGTCAAGTATGATGGCAGATTGAGTCAATCATAGGAATCTAACTCATGGAACATCGTGGTGTAACTATTTGGTTAACGGGTTTAAGTGGTGCAGGCAAAACTACCATTACGAGTGCCCTAGAAAAAGAACTGCGATCGCGCGGTTGTGAAAAACTCGAAGTTTTAGATGGCGACATTGTTCGTCAAAACCTTACGAAAGGCTTAGGTTTCAGCAAAGAAGACAGAAACACCAATATTCGACGGATTGGGTTTGTTGCTAATCTTCTCACTCGAAATGGAGTCATGGTCATTGTTTCTGCCATTTCTCCGTATCGCGATGTGAGAGAAGAAGTGCGTCAACAAATTGGCAACTTTGTGGAAATCTTTGTGAATGCCCCCTTAGATGTCTGCGAACAACGAGATGTCAAAGGGCTATACCAAAAAGCAAGGGCTGGGGAAATCCAGAAATTTACTGGTATTGATGATCCCTATGAACCCCCCAATAACCCAGAAGTGGAATGTCGAACGGATTTAGAATCCTTAGAAGAAAGTGTCGATAAAGTTATCGGCAAGTTACAAGAATTAGGTTATATGTCTCAGTAATCTTGTCTGTGGTGGGCATTGCCCCACCCTTAAATTGCACATTCAGACTAGTTGCGGGAGGATTTCTATCTAAAAATTGAGGCTTTAAGCAATTGCTTGAGTAAGATCAAAATTAGTAATCACCGATCGCGATGGGTCACAATTATGAAATTTGCTTGGAATGCTTTATTATTAACCACCACGTTAATTCTTGTTCCCACCACTGCTAATAGTGAATCTGTTAGGGAAAACACTACCAATGGTCTCATTGTTGCGAATGAACCAGAAACCGACAAAACTGACAACAATAATGATGAGGAAACAGAGGTAACAACAGAAGAAAAACGGCAACAGCTCATTCAGCAACTGTTACCCGATCACAGTGAAGAAACAAAGAATTATCTCAACCAACTTGCGGAAGCAGATCAAAGCTACCAAGCAGGAAATCATCAGCAAGCACGCGATCGCTATCAAAAAGCCAAATCAGCCTTTTATCCCGAAGCATTTAATCCTGAAAAAGTCGAATCCTCGAGAAATCCCTATAGCGATCCAGAACAATTATCGCCAGGGGGAAACGTTTTTTGGGGATATGGCAAACAAGAATTTGATCCCAAACTCAAAAGTAAAAGTCTTGCCCCTCTATCCCACTTAGTAGAACAAGAACCTGATTTTATTCCGGGGCATATTCGTTATGCCGAAGCCTTAGAGTTTTTTGATCAAAGGGAACAAGCAATTACGCACCTCGAAAGCATTGTTCCCCAATATCCTGAACAAGTAGAATTAGTTGAAACCTTACTCTCCCTGTATGAAAAAGAACAACAGTGGCTTGATGCCTCTTTAACCGCTCGTCGCTTCGCCTTATTTAATCGTGAACATGAACGGGCAGAGGAATTTAGCAATGCTGCCGATGAATATTTTGAAGATTATCGCAGTCAGCTACGGGCTAAATTACGCGGTAATGTCATTGCTAACGTGATTACAGGAGGCGTTGGCTATGCCTTAACAGGTAGTTTACTCGGCCCCTTTTCAGCCATTGAATCCACAGCATTGTTGTTACAAGGAGAATCGAGTGTTGGAGAACGTTTATCAAGTCGTTTGCAAGAAGAATTACCTTTAGTGGAAGATGAAGAATTAAATGAGTATGTCAATGAGATTGGAGCGAATATTACCCAATATTCAGGACGAGAAGATTTTGACTATGAATTCTATATTATTAAGGATGACAACTTAAATGCTTTTGCCCTCCCTGGGGGAAAAATCTTTATTAATTCAGGGGCAATTTTAGAAACCGATTCTGAAGCAGAATTAGCAGGATTGATTGCTCACGAAATAGGGCACGTTGTATTATCTCATGGATTTCAATTAATCACGGAAGGGAATTTGTTAGCTAATGTAGGTCAATTTGTGCCCTTTGGAAGAACAGCTGCGAATTTAATTGTTTTGGATTATAGTCGCGATATGGAACGGGAAGCGGATGAGTTAGGAACACAGTTATTAGCGAGTACAGAATATGCTGCTGATGGCATTTATCGTCTGATGACAACCCTAAATGAAATCAATCAAAATCGATCCACTCCGCCTGCTTGGTTATCCACTCACCCAGATACTGCGGAAAGAGTTGATAATATTAAAACTCAAATTGTCGAGAATAATTATAATCGTTTTTCCTTTGAAGGAGTAAAGCGTCATCAACAAATGCAAGAAAAAGTAGCTCAAATTTTAGCAGATGCAGATTTAGAAGGAGAAATTGATTTACAAGGAGAGGAAGAAGAAGAGGAAGAAGATTCGCCAGAAGAAATTGATTTGAATTAGTAACCCTATCAACTCATTACACTTTTTTCAAAGTAAATTCTCTCCACAATCATTGTTATTTAATAATTTAGAAAGGGAATAACGAAGGTAATCGAAGGAACATGATCAGTAAAATAAGTAATCAGTTTTTAGGGTGGGATGAAGAAACACGAAATGCATGGCTCTTTCTTGCCCCAAGTTTAATTCTATTAGGAATTTTTGTATTTTATCCCATTGCCTATTTAGTTTTTCTAAGTTTTACCACTGGCATTTTTACCAGTGATGGCATGGAATGGGCAGGGTTACAAAATTATCGCCGTTTATTTTTCAATCCTGATTTTTGGCAAGTCATTGGGAATACCATTTATTTTACCGTTGCAACTGTCATTCCTAGTATCATCCTACCTTTAATCATTGCCGTTTTACTCAATCAAGCGGTGGCACTGCGCCCCCTGTTGCGAACCATTTATTTTATTCCTTCGATTACTTCCTTAGTGGCAGTAGGATTGGGGTTTCGTTGGTTATTTCAAAATCAAGGACCTGTCAATGAACTATTAACCACTCTGGGGTTGGATCCCATTTCGTGGTTAAATAGTACCGTCTGGGCGATGCCAGTGTTAATTTTACTAAGCAGTTGGCAACAACTGGGGTTTAATATGGTGGTTTTTCTGGCAGGATTACAAACGATTCCCCAAATTCGTTATGATGCAGCAGAATTAGATGGGGCGAATCGTTGGGCAAAGTTTTGGCATATTACCTTACCCGGATTAAGTCCTACGTTTGTTTTTACCACCATTACCACCATTATTTTTACCTTACGTAGTTTTGAACAAGTGTATGTTGTCACTGGTGGCGGGCCTCTCAATGCAACCAATATTCTGGTTTATTATATTTATGAAGAAGCCTTTGCACGGTTTGATTTTGGGTATGCAGCTGCAACAGCAACCCTTTTATTATTGATGACTTTAGTGTTAGTGTATATCCAACTCCGTAGCTGGGGAGAAAGGGAAAAAGGCTAACCGTAACCAGACCAGTTGGTCTTTTGCCTAACTCCAATCCTTGATTGACTATAAAGCGGTCTTAAACGACTCTTTAGCAATTAAGGTAGATGCTGATTACACTTGTTTATACGCCCCGTCCAATCTCATCACGTTTAGCGATTGATTGTGGGTAGTTGACCCCTTGATTAGGTTGATAGGTTTTTTAACCATCAAAGCGCAACGCTTTGCCTCTAACATCAGTATTAAATTGCCCCTGATGATAGGCAATTTGACCGCCGACAATCGTGGTTTGTGCCCAGCCTGTTAAATTCCAACCTTCAAACGGACTCCAACCACATTTACTGACAATATCTTCCCGTTGCACGGGAGAATAATCATTTAAGTTGACTAATACTAAATCAGCATCATAGCCTTGGGCAATTACTCCTTTATTGGGAATCTTATAGGCATTTGCTACTGCTGTGGATAGCCAATGACTGACTTGGGCAATGGTACACCGTCCCGCTTTTGCCTGAGTTAACATTAAAGCTAAGGAGGTTTCTACCCCTGGCATTCCCGAAGGAGAGTTAGGATATTCTTTCTGTTTTTCTTCTAAGGTATGGGGAGCATGATCGGTGGCAACAAAGTCTAAGACGCCATCTAATAACGCTTGCCATAAAACGTCATTATCGTGGCGCGATCGCAGCGGAGGATTCATTTGCGCGAAGGTTCCGATTTTTTCATAGGCATCAGTATTAAGTAATAAATGTTGCGGTGTTGCTTCTGCGGTTACCCAACTGGGTTTCTCTTCTCGTAATAACTCGGCTTCCTCTGCTGTAGAGAGATGAAGAATATGTAATCGACGTTGATACCGCTTAGATAGTTTTAGTGCTAATTTCGTGGCATTTAAAGCAGCCTGTTTATCTTTGATTTGAGAATGAACTGCAGGATCACTAGCCCCTTCAAATAATTGACGACGTTGTTCGATCCGTTCTTGATCTTCGGCGTGAACGGCAATTAACCGCTTACCACGGGCAAAAATGGGGTCTAACTGTTGTTCTTGAGAGACTAATAATGAACCATGGGCTGATCCCATGAAAATTTTAATCCCACAAGCGGGATTCACTGTTTCTAAGGCTTCTAAGTTATCACCGGTTGCCCCGACAAAAAAGCCATAATTAACTAAACACTTGTCTGCAGCCCGTTGTAATTTGTCATCCATCGCCGTTTGATCAATGGTGGGTGGCTTCGTATTGGGCATTTCTAAAAAAGAAGTAACGCCACCCCGGGCACAAGCACAACTGGCAGTAAATAAATCTTCTTTATGTTCTAATCCCGGTTCGCGAAAATGAACTTGTGGATCAATGACGCCGGGTAGTAAGGTTAACCCCTCTGCGTTAATTTCATTGGTGGCACTTTCATTAATTTGAGAAGCAACTTGCTGGATCATTCCCTGCGCGATCGCGACATCGCCTTTTTCTAAGCGACCATCGGGATATAAAATCTCTGCCCCCCGAATAATTAATCCTGTTGAAGCATTCATAACCAAAGACCTTCTAAAATATATCAATAGATAACAGCTTACATTGTATTAAGGAGTGATTGGTTGTCCAATGCCTGAAAACAACACAGAAAATCCTTGGGTAGAGACACTCAAAACCCTGGCATTAAGCGCCGTTTTAGCTTTTGGCGTTCGTACTTTTGTTGCAGAAGCTCGCTATATTCCTTCCGAATCAATGCTGCCCACTCTAGAAGTCAATGATCGCCTTATTATTGAAAAATTAGGTCATCATTTTGATTCTCCAGAGAGAGGAGATATTATCGTTTTTAACCCTACTGAAGCATTAAAAGCACAAGGCTATAATCAAGCCTTTATTAAGCGCGTTATTGGCCTGCCAGGAGAAACCATTGCTGTAAAAGATGGGAAAGTTTATATTAATGGAGAACCACTGCAAGAACCCTATACCATTAATAAAGACGCAAACTATGATTTATCTGCGACTACTGTTCCTGAAAATCACTACGTTGTTTTAGGGGATAATCGCGATAATAGTGTCGATTCTCGTTTTTGGTGCTATGAAAGAGAAAATTTCAGTGAAGTTCATAATTGGTGTAAAAAGGGGAATCAAAGCCAAAGTTCATATTCTTGGGGGTTTGTTCCTAAAGACAAAATTGTTGGTCGCGCTGTAGTTCGTTTTTGGCCCCTCAATCGCTTTAGCATGATTGATGATCCTTCCTACCAAAATGCAACCCAGC
This sequence comes from Halothece sp. MAG, assembly GCA_018610095.1. Lineage (GTDB taxonomy): Bacteria > Cyanobacteriota > Cyanobacteriia > Cyanobacteriales > Rubidibacteraceae > Halothece. The sequence continues at coordinate 1,900 of JAHEOB010000240.1, read as the reverse complement.
AACCCCCACAACAATAAAAAAGCGGATTCGCGATCCGCTTTGAGGAAAACTGATTCGGGAAAAGGGTGGTCGTTTCCACCTTCGAGATAACTTATTTAGGTGAGTTGCTTGGTGTAATTGATCCCTGATTAAATCCATGGGCTTATGCCGTCTCCAGCCAGTCATAAATTCGATCCAGTTGATCTAACGTAATTAGACCATATTGCCAAAGTAGCATGGGTAAGGGATCAGTTTTTTGCTGCGAATATCGTTCCGCCATGGCAATAGAATCATGGGAAATAGCCAGTTCTTCTTTCAAAAAGCGTACAAATTTCGCGTAAGTTTTCGGTCTCATAAAGGGATTCACCTCCTTTTAGTTTAATGTCAATATAAATGGACAATCTGAGTAGCTGATGAGTTACACTAAAGAAGTTCCTAAAAACTTTCTTGTTGTCTCTTAATCATTGTTTAGTAAGAGTTACTTATCATAACTTGCAGATGCTTGTGGTTGTTGTTTTTTTTATCTTTTTTTAAGATAATTAAGGGTTACCGATCATTAACCAGCAACTCTGAAGTGAGACTAACTCGGAGAGTGTCTAATTCACTCTGCCCTCTTAACTACTTACTTTACAAGTTAAGTACACAGTATAAATTAAAATAGTGTTCATCAACTCTGTCTCCTGAGTGATCCTAGATTGAGTTGGGATCAGTATTAGGAGGGAGACTGATGAATGATTCAATTATTCGAGTGGTTTTAATCAGTGTAGGGATCAAGTGACCCCTACAGGTAAATTTCAATCACGAACGATTGTTAGCGCGATGCCCGTAGGGCGGTGGCTTCGCCACATCACGCTTTTCAGGTACTTAATTTAACCTGCCAACAATTCATACAAAACGTAATGTAAAATTCCATCAGCTTCGATGTATTTCAGTTCATCAGCGGTATCAATCCGTAAGGTAAGGTTAGTGGTAATAATTTCACCATTATTACGGGTAAATTGACCCTGGACAGTCATTTGTGGCGTAATTCCATCAGCAAGCCCAGTAATATTGATCTGTTCACTACCGGTTAATTTCAGCGACTCAGCAGATTCTCCATTGCTAAATTGCAGTGGTAATACGCCCATTCCAACAAGATTAGCTCGATGGATGCGCTCGAAGCTAGTGGCAATCACAGCCTGCACTCCCAGTAGTCGTGTGCCTTTGGCAGCCCAATCCCGAGAAGAACCAGCGCCGTATTCCTTACCAGCAATGACAACTAACGGGGTTTTCTCTTGAATATAGCGCATGGCAGCATCATAAATGGGTAACACTTCTCCTGAGGGAATATGGCGAGTCCAGCCACCCGTTTTATCAGGAGTCATTTGGTTTTGAAGGCGGATATTGCCAAACGTGCCACGCATCATCACTTCATGATTTCCACGACGGGAACCAAAGGAATTAAAATCTTCTTTTGCCACACCATGGGCTTTCAAATATTGTCCTGCCGGCATATCTTCAGGAATGGCACCAGCAGGGGAAATATGGTCAGTGGTAATACTATCGCCTAGCAAGGCTAAGATACGAGCCCCTTTGACATCTCCGGGAGCGCCTGGTTTTTCCGTGGGCATCCCCTCAAAATAGGGTGGGTGCTGGATATAGGTGGAGTCTGGATTCCAAGGATAGGTCAAGCTACCGGTCACATCAAAGCTATTCCATTCTTCATCCCCAGCAAATACATTTTTATATCGCTTTTGGAACATCTCTGGGGTAATGGCATCCCGAATCAAGTTCTGAATATCATGTTGGCTGGGCCAGATTTCATTGAGATAGACGGGATTTCCCTGTTCATCATATCCCAAAGGTTGTTGGTATAAATCCATGCGCACGGTTCCGGCAAGGGCATAAGCAACCACCAATATCGGTGATGCCAGATAGTTTG
>JAHEOB010000239.1 GCA_018610095.1 Halothece sp. MAG | reverse complement strand
TTGTAATCCAGTGACACTTAAAGCCACCAAGGTAGAATTGGCAAATGCCAATAAAAAATTCCCGCGAATCCAGGCTTGTTGATAGTTTTCTAACGTCAGCGATGACCAATCAAAATCGGCAGTTGCAGCTAATCCAGTTGGTGTAACTGAGGTCCAAAAAATAATGATTAGGGGCGATAAAACAATCATCCCCCCGAGCAATAAAATTGGTAATAAGCAACGCTTCAATAACCACATCATCGGAATTTTTACGCCTATCCTCTATTATGAGGGATATTTTTTAATCAAGCACCTTGTTAATCGTCAAATTAAGAACGTTAAGATAAAAAAAAGCTAATTGTTTCTATAAAAAGATTCAAAGCGATTGAGAACTGGATTTTGGCGAAAATGCCGAATCTAAATATATGATTGGTAATAAAGAAGCCATAGGAGATCATCGATATGCAAGATGTTGCAGCCACCCCAACGCTAGACTACACCAGTGAAGCGTACAAAGATGCCTATAGTCGGATCAATGCCATTGTCATTGAGGGGGAGCAAGAAGCACAAGACAATTACTTAAGTTTGATTCAATTACTTCCCGATAGTGAAGAAGAACTCAAGCGCCTCTCCAAAATGGAAGCGCGCCACAAAAAAGGATTTCAAGCCTGTGGTAAAAATTTAAATGTTACTCCTGATATGGAGTTTGCTAAAGAATTTTTCTCAGATTTACACCAAAATTTTCAGCAGGCACTCTCGGAAGGGAAAGTTGTCACTTGCTTATTAATTCAATCACTGATTATTGAGTGTTTCGCAATTTCCGCTTATAATATCTACATCCCTGTAGCTGATCCCTTTGCTCGCAAAATTACCGAAGGGGTGGTCAAAGATGAATATACTCATCTCAACTATGGGGAAGAATGGTTAAAAGCGAACTTTGACAGTGTTAAAGAAGAGTTAGAACAAGCTAACCGCGAAAATCTTCCCTTGGTTTGGAAAATGTTGAATCAAGTCACTGAGGATGCAAACACATTAGGCATGGAAAAAGATGCCCTTGTGGAAGATTTTATGATTGCTTATGGAGAAGCCTTAGGTAATATTGGCTTTAATACTCGTGAGATTATGCGGATGTCAGCTTATGGATTACGGGAAGGCTAACTTGGTGTTGCTTTTAAGCTAAGGTAGGGAATTTCCTCGTCTATGATGTGGGCGGGGAATTCCTATCTAAAGCATCTCTCGATTTGGATTATAGCTTTAAATAGCTTAATATGAAATTAGATTAAGTTAACAGCTAACAACCTGAGTGACAGGTTCAAAGTGAGAATTTCATGTTTGGTTTGATCGGTCATCTGACCAGTCTTGAACACGCCCAAAATGTTGCAAAACAACTTGGCTATCCGGAATATCATGAACAAGGACTGGATTTTTGGTGTTCTGCACCCCCACAAATTGTTGATGATATCAAAGTAACCAGTTTAACAGGGGAAACGATCACCGGAAAGTATGTGGAATCCTGTTTTCTCCCCGAAATGCTGACGCAACGTCGCATTAAAGCGGCGGTGCGTAAAGTTTTAAATGCCATGGCTCATGCCCAAAAAGCCGAAATTGATATTACTGCTTTGGGGGGCTTTTCTTCCATTGTTTTTGAAAATTTTAACCTTGAAAATAATCGCCAAGTCCGTAATGTGGAACTCGATTTTCGACGGTTTACTACGGGCAACACTCACACTGCCTATATTATTTGTCAGCAAGTGGAATTAGCTGCTCAGCAATTGGGCATGGATTTAGCTCAATCCACCATTGCCGTTTGTGGGGCAACAGGTGACATTGGGAGTGGCGTGTGTCGTTGGTTAAATGAAAATACATCGGTGGAAGAGTTACTATTAGTAGCTCGCACGCAAGAACGCCTAGAAGCCCTACAATTAGAATTGGGACGGGGAAAAATTCTCCCCATGGAAGATGCCCTCTCGCAAGCGGATATTATTGTCTGGGTAGCGAGTTTGCCAAAAGGGATTGAAATTAGTCCTGATCAGATTAAAAAACCTTGTTTAATTATTGATGGCGGTTATCCCAAAAACTTTGATAGCCAACTGCAGCATCCTGATATCTGGATTTTAAAAGGAGGGATTGTGGAACATTCCCTTGACATTGAATGGACAATTATGGAAATGGTAAATATGGATGCTCCCAATCGTCAACTGTTCGCTTGTTTTGCTGAGTCCATGCTGTTGGAATTTGAAAAATGGTACACTAATTTTTCTTGGGGACGTAATCAAATCACTGTACCTAAGATGAAGCAAATTGGAGAGGCTTCCCATAAACACGGTTTTCAACCCCTACTCCTTTAGCAATAACAAAAACGGAAATGATGCTCAATCGATAATTCCCATAAGGATTTATAAAATTCATTCCAAAAAATATTAATTGTTGATTCTTCTATGTCAAAATCAAACCGCCGAACCTTCCTACTGGAATTTGAAAAACCGTTGTGTGAATTAGAATCACGGATTGAGCAAATTCGTGAACTGGCGACCGAAAATCAAGTGGATGTCTCCGATCAAATTCAGCATTTAGAAGAAAAAGCGATTCAACTTCGCAAAGAAATTTTTAGCACTTTAACCCCAGCACAACGGTTACAACTGGCCCGCCATCCCCGTCGCCCCAGTACGTTAGATTATATTCAAGCCATGAGTGAGGAATGGTTTGAACTTCACGGCGATCGCGCTGGGCATGATGATCCCGCTTTAGTGGGTGGCATTGCCCGTCTCGATGGCCGCCCCGTGATGATGTTAGGACATCAAAAAGGGCGGGATACTAAAGATAATGTCGCTCGTAATTTTGGCATGCCATCGCCTAGTGGTTATCGTAAGGCAATCCGTTTAATGAAACACGCCAATCGGTTTCGGATGCCCATTTGTACCTTTATTGATACTCCTGGTGCTTGGGCTGGCGTTGATGCAGAAAGCAACGGTCAAGGGGAAGCGATCGCGTATAATTTGCAACAAATGTTTAGCTTTGATGTCCCCATTATTTGTACAGTCATTGGCGAAGGGGGATCAGGGGGTGCCTTAGGCATTAGTGTCGGCGATCGCATTTTAATGTTAGAACACGCGGTTTACACAGTTGCTAGTCCTGAAGCCTGTGCAGCAATTCTTTGGAAAGATTCTAATAAATCGGAACAAGCCTGTGAAGCTCTCAAAATTACCTCTTGGGATTTAAAAGAACTGGGGATTATTGAGCAAATTGTATCAGAACCGGTACGGGGAGCCCATGCTGATCCCATTGGGGCTGCCAATCTTTTAAAAGAGGCTTTGCTAGAAAAGTTAGATGAGTTGATGCAGTTGTCACCGCAACAACGCCGAGAACAACGGTATCAAAAATTCCGTGAAATGGGCCAATTTAGTGACTTAGCAGAAAATGGTCAATTAAGCCTTCCCAGTCAAGAACAAAGCCATCATCACTTACAAGATTCGCAATCTCACTTCCTGAGTCAGTGACGTTCTCCCACACTGATTGCAAGCAATACAGTCTGGGCTTGTCAACCTCGCGATTGAGCATTTCTGCCCTGCGCCTTTTACCTAGATAGCGCACTATCCCCAGCCGATCGACTTGACAGACGATTTCCTTTCCCCCAGCGTCCCTGGGTACTAACTTTCTCAAAAAATAATTTGTCTTGTTTGCTCACCTTACAGCAGTTTAAGCTAGACTTTAGAGCAAAACGTTGTGCAAATCATGCTTCCCAT
>JAHEOB010000238.1 GCA_018610095.1 Halothece sp. MAG | reverse complement strand
GGCCCCAAATATTGAAGCCATCCCTGTTTTAGTAATTCCTGCACGGTTGATTGATATTGCAACCACTGGGCTTGCCAAGGATGAACGGGAATTAAGGCATAGCCATCATCTTGGCAATAATTCTGTTTAAATGCCTCGCTGACTTCAGGATCATCCCGTAATTCCGCTTTAATGAGAGAGGTTGCTGTCTCAGAAAGAGCAGATCCTTGTTTAATAAGGGAGTGATGGGCACGGAAATAATGTAGGGGAAACTTGCCTTTTAATTCAGGGGAATAAAGTCCTACCTCTTGGTCAGTAAACCCCTGACGACTTTTGGGTGTGGGATGAAGGTGATGCCCTAATACTAACGATTGTTCGGTTTCCAAAAATGATTTTTCTAGGGCATAGAGGTTATCCGTTTCTTGGCATCGCGCTTGGATGAATTGTTCCAGGTACTGATAGCTTTGAATCACTCGCAGAATTAGTTCTCCCTGTGACCCATTTCCCCCTCGCAGCAAGGTTAGTTCTTTGGTGAGGAGGGTGGCAAGCGTCAGATAATCAAGGATCAGTAAGTTCCCGTTCGCCGGTTGATAATACATCGGAAACTGGAACAAATGGCGACCTGTTGCTGACCAATAACGCAACCCAGCAAACAGGTGAACGCCTTGATGAGACAGGAAACAGTGGATCAGTTCTGCTGCCCCAGTTTGGCTTAAAACGGTTGCTGCGGTCTCGGAAAGCGAACTTTGGCGAGTTAAGTGTTCTCCTTCGCCTGTTTCTCGCAGATAGCAGTTGAGAAAATTACTAAGCGTGGTTCGTTCGGCAAGGGTTTGATCCGTCTGTTGACGGGGTTGAGTTTGAACGGCAGTCATAATCGGTTTCCCATTGCTGTGCAATTTGTTTAATTTTCTGCAAAATTGTTGTGATGTCAGCGTGAGTCGTACGCGGATTGAGTAGCGTTAGCTTTAAGTAAACTTCCCCAGCAATTTCGGTTTGGGCAATGACAGCATCGCCGTTTTCCATTAAGGTTTGACGAATCCCTTGGTTGAGACGATCGCGCTTGTCAGTCGCAGCAAGATAACGGAACACTATGGCATTCATTTGGGGTTGGTTTGCCAGTTCCAATGCGGGATCGGCTGCAATGGTTTCTGCGGTGTGGTGAGCAAGCGCTAGGGTGGTATCCACCAGTTCCGCAAATCCTTTTCGACCCAAGGTTTGCAGTGATACCCATAATTTCAGGGCATCAAAGCGACGGGTGGTTTGCAGGGATTGGGTCACTAAATCAGGAATGCCCGCACTGGCATTGGTTTTGGGATTGAGATAGGCAGCATGGCGTTCCATAAGTTGGAAATGAGCGCGATCGCGCAGCAGGAAAGCTCCGCAGCTAATGGGTTGATAAAACAGCTTATGAAAGTCCACTGTTAGAGAATCGGCATCAGCAATGCCGGTGAGTTGATGCCGATGGCGATCGCTGAGAATTAATCCCCCACCATAGGCAGCATCCACGTGCAACCATAATCCATATTGCTGTGCCAAGGTTGCCAATTCGGGGAGGGGATCAATACTCCCAAAATCGGTTGTTCCTGCAGTCGCAACCATGGCAATGGGAATTAAATCCTCCGCCAAAAGGGATTGCAATTGCTGTTCCATGGCTTGCGGGGATAAGCGATAATGCTCATCCGTTGCCACTGGCACCACTGCTTGTTCACCTAATCCCAACACGGCGGCTGCTTGTTTAACCGTAAAATGCGCAACTTGGGAACAAAGAATCCGAAATCGCCTCGCCGTTGCGGGTAATCCATGCTCCTTAATCGACCAATGGAGATGGGTTTGGCAATAATAATCCCGAGCCAGTAACATCCCCATGAGATTGGATTGCGTTCCCCCACTGGTAAATGTCCCATCTGCACTTGCGGGATAGCCAAATTCCTGAGTCAGCCAGTTCACCAATCGCTGTTCTAGAAATGTCGCTACGGGACTTTGATCCCAAGAATCTAAGGACTGGTTAGTAGCACTGATCAGAACTTCTGCTGCTAAGGCAGGGATAAGTGGGGGACAGTGTAGGTGAGCAATGCAGTTGGGATGAGCAACGGCAACAGAATGATCACCCACTAAACTTCCTAAATTATTGAGAATAGTTTTTAGTTGATTTCCCTCAACGGGACAAGGATCGAGTTCTGCAACCGCTGCTGCTAATGTGTCTGGAGTTGCCCCACTATAGGGAGATTGCCCATATCTTTCTCGCAGAACCTGCTGAGTAGCCGCGATCGCGTCGTGATAGGCTGCCCAACTCTGGGAAGACTGACTGAGGAAGTACTGTTCAAACGCCAAATCCTAACACTCCTGTTCCACTGCTGTTACCGCTGCTTGGAAAATTTCGGCAATGCGATCAATTTCTGCTTCTGTGACAATCAGTGGGGGGAGAAAGCGCACGACGCTCCCGAAACGTCCTCCTAATTCCAAAATCAAGCCCCGACGGAGGCATTCACTTTGAATCCGTTTTGCCATGGCAGCATCAGCAGGATAGCAACCCACCGCATCAACCGGGGCATGGGGATTTACAATTTCCGCCCCAATCATCAAGCCCCGTCCGCGAACATTGCCAATACAGGAAGAAGCAGATTGTACTTGCTGGAGATGCTGCATCAAACGATTGCCAACCGTTGCTGCATGTTGAGGCAATTCTTGTTGTTGGGTATAGCGAATGGCAGCGGTGCCTGCTGCCATTGCCAATTGATTGCCTCGAAAGGTTCCCGAATGTGCCCCCGGTTGCCATAAATCTAAATCTTGGTGGTAGAGAACCACAGAGAGGGGTAAACTGCCCCCAATGGCTTTGGATAATACCACCACATCGGGTTCAATCCCGGCGTGTTCAAAGGCGTACAATTTCCCAGTCCGTCCTAAGCCAGTTTGGATTTCATCCACAATGAGAGGAATTGCGCGATCGCGCGTAATGCGACGAATTTCACGCATCCAAGCATCAGGAGCCGGATTAACACCGCCCTCTCCTTGAACCACTTCTAAAATCATGGCTGCCGGGGGAACAATGCCACTTTCAGGATCATCCAGCAACTGCTCAATATAGCGACTGCTGGTTTGATGTCCCGCTTCTCCAGCTAATCCAAATGGGCAGCGATATACGTTAGGATAAGGCAAGAAGTGTACATCACTCATTAACCCAGCCACGGCAGCCTTAGGAGCTAAATTGCCCGTTAACCCTAATGCTCCATGGGTCATGCCGTGGTATCCCCCAGAAAACGACACCATACTACGGCGTCCAGTCGCTGTTTTAACGAGTTTGACTGCTGCTTCAACCGCATCTGCTCCTGAGGAACCACAAAACTGAATGCGGGCTTTTTCAGCAAAATTGGAAGGCAAACTAGCAAATAACTCCTCAACAAATTGATTTTTAATGGGAGTGGTTAAATCTAGCGTTTGCAGGGGACAATCTTGATTTAACACTTCCTGCATCGCCTCAATAAGAACAGGGTGATTATGCCCGAGAGTAAGCGTTCCAGCCCCTGCTAAACAATCGAAGTAAGGATTTCCATCCGCATCTTTAACGTAGATCCCTTTTGCCTGTTGAATGGCAATGGGGATTCCCCTTGGATAAGAACGAGCGTTAGATTCTCGCTTATCTTGCTTGTCAAGATAATATTGAGAAATTGAGCCCGGTAAAGACAATTCTTGATCCGCTTGCATTGCCTGCAAGTCAGTGCTTAATTGTTGCATTGTCCTTTTAATGAAACTAGTTTTCAATTAGCTATTATCCAATACTAATAAGTATGCAATAAATTTGCAAGTATCATTAAATATTTTTTTAGCCCATCAAATCCCGTTTGAGTCGGAGTTATAGTTTTTTTAGGCTAAACGAAAGAAAATCAACTTAATCATTGATTAGGCTAATTAATCAATTTCATCAAAAAATATTGACAGGAGAGGAAACAATTATAATTCCTCCCCTTATAGTCAGCTAAAAGCGAATGTTATTGATAGTTACCAACTGATGGAGTAATTAATACTTAATCGTGTGCCTCTTGCTTGAGCTCTGTTTCTTGGCCCAAATGCGCCAAAGGCTTGAGAGACTAGTGGGAAATATTCTTCGTTAAATAAGTTTTCCACAGTGAGTTGCAAGGTTCCAGTGCCAACATCAAGACTGCTGATGAAATCAAATGTGATATAGCTACTCGCATCAGTACAACCAAAATTGGTACAATCAGGATCGCGCCTTCCCGAATAGAGAAGTTGTAAGCGATTGCGCCAATTCGATGTGGTTTGATTTTCCACGTAAGCAGTGAGCTTTACTGGGGGAATTTCCGTAAGCGGTAAATCCTGATCAAACTCATCGTCATTATTGCGATCTTGTGAGCCTCCCAGCCAAGTCAAGGTTCCTCCTACTTGCCAATCAGAGCTTACTTCCGCATCAATACTGCCTTCTAATCCAAAAATTCGTTTGGGATTACGCACAATATCAAGGCTGGAACGATCAAAAGTAGTTCCTAATTCTG
>JAHEOB010000237.1 GCA_018610095.1 Halothece sp. MAG | reverse complement strand
ATTGCGGATCGCCTGCATCATCCCGATGATGAACAGGTAAAACAAGACTGTACCCAACGAGTGGAAACCTTATGTAAACAGTTCCCTCTGTATCCTCACCTAGATATACCGGTTCCTGCCATGGCATAGTTTTCTGACTTTGCAATGATCACTGATCCCTCAGCAGTGTCATGATAGAGTAACTTACATATAAATTAGTTAACCGCGATTGCAACTAACCATGCCTGCTGAGTGGTATTACCTTCTTTCCTTTCTTCTAGGAACCCTATTTGTAATTATTTTGATCCCAATTGTGAAAAAAATTGGGAGAGCTAGTAAACAAGTGGATCAACCGAATCCACGTAAAATTCATCAAACCCCCATCGTTCGGATTGGGGGCATTGCTATTTTTGCTGCGATCGCGCTGACAATGATTAGCCTCTACCTAGGCGGAAAAATTCCCTTTTTGGAAGGCGAACAAATTCAAACCATGATAACCATTAGCCTTGGTGGGGTCATCTTTTTCTTGATGGGATTAGCGGATGATATTTGGCATTTATCTGCATTCTACCGTTTAGGGCTTCAATTACTGGCAACAATCGGATTGTGGTGGCAAGGATTAAAGATTGATTTGTCATTTCTTCCTTGGGATAATGTCTTGATGACTGATAGTTTAAGTTTGGTCATTACCTTCCTATGGTTAGCAGGAGTCGCTAATGCCGTGAATTGGCTGGATGGGCTAGATGGCCTAGCCGCAGGCGTCGTTGGGATTATTGCGTTAGGCATTTTATTTATTACCTTAGAAAATGGCAATTTTGGGGTAGCCTTACTAATGACACCGCTAGCAGGGAGCGCGATCGCGTTTTTATGGTATAACTTTTATCCTGCAACCATCTTTATGGGCGATAGTGGTTCTAACTTCCTAGGATTTACCCTTGCTGCTGGAAGTCTAGTGGGGATCGCTAATGAAGCTGGCGTGGGAAATTTATTGATTCCTTTTTTGCTGTTAGGAGTTCCCATTGGTGATATGCTGGTGGTCATTATTGCGCGTTTGCGCCAAGGAAAATCTCCCTTTCATGCTGATCAAATCCACATCCATCACCGTATTTTGGCAAAAGGGGCTTCCCAAACGGTAACTGCATTATTTCTCTACAGCTTAACGTTATGGAGCGTCAGCATCGCCTTAGTGTTTTACGGATTGGAAAAACCTTGGATTTATTTTGCCCCTGCAACCCTGCTGCTGTTAGGAATGACTTGGCAAGTGAAGCAAAGTGGTAAGGAACAACAATCATGAGTGCGGAAATTATTTGTGTGGGGACGGAACTGCTATTAGGGGATATTGTTAATAGTAATACCCAATTTTTGGGGCGAGAACTCGCTGAGTTAGGGATTCCCCATTATTATCAAACCGTTGTGGGAGATAATCCCGATCGCATGAAACAAGTGTTACAAATTGCCTGCGATCGCGCTTCCCTATTGATTGTTACAGGGGGATTGGGTCCCACTCCTGATGATATTACCACTGAAACCATTGCCAGCTTTTTTGAAACCCCGTTAGAAGAACGCTCAGAATTACTAGCAGATATTGAAGCGAAATTTGCCCAACGGGGACTTACCATGCCTGAAAGCAACCGTAAACAGGCACTAATGCCAGTGGGAGCGCAAATTCTTTATAATCCCATGGGCAGTGCTTCAGGGATGATTTGGCAGCCGCGCCCCAATTTAACCATTCTCACCTTCCCAGGAGTGCCAGCAGAAGTACGCCGTATGTGGCAGGAAACGGCAGTCCCCTTTCTGCAACAACAAGGTTGGGGGGATCAAGTGATTGTTAGTCGAACCTTACGATTTTGGGGCATTGGGGAATCTAATTTAGCAGAAAAAGTTCGGGATTATCTTAATTGGTCGAATCCCACGGTTGCCCCTTACGCTTCCAAAGGGGAAGTGCGATTACGAGTTTCAGCAAAGGCTGACAGTCAACAGAGCGCGATCGCGCTGATTAATCCCATTGAGAAAGAAATTCAAGAGATTGCCGGGTTAGATTACTTTGGGGCTGATGAGGAGACGTTACCCAGTGTGGTAGGAAAACTGTTATCAAATGTTGGGGAAACAGTGGCGGTTGCCGAATCGTGTACCGGTGGGGGCTTGGGCGCAATGATTACCTCAGTTTCTGGCAGTTCTGCTTATTTTGTCGGGGGAATTACGGCTTATGAGAACGAAATGAAACAGCAATTATTGGGAGTAAAAGCAGAATCGCTTAATCAAGAGGGGGCAGTGAGTGGAACCGTTGCCGAGCAAATGGCTTGCGGGGTTAAAAAACAGTTCCATAGTGATTGGGGCTTGAGTGTTACTGGGATTGCAGGGCCTAGTGGCGGAACAGCACAAAAACCTGTGGGATTAGTTTATGTGGGCATTGCTACCCCTGATCAGCAAAGTGATCAGTTAGAATTACGGCTAGGACAACAACGCTTACGAGAGACCATTCGTCATATCAGTTCCTGTCACGCACTGGATCAACTCCGTCGAAGATTGTTGTTAGCAAATGAGTAACCATGATGGAAGCCTTTAGCCCCGTTCCACCCCCTTGGACAGATGATGCTGTTCACTCCCTTGATTTTTATTGTCCCCGTTGTGGCAATGAAGCAAATCAAGCGCAACGGGTATGGATTAATCGGCAAGCCCCTGTCATTGGCGAAAATAATCAACAGAAATGGCAAGAATTTTACTATTGTGAGTGTGGGGAAGTCTGGTGGGCTTGGAGCAATGATCGGCCTCCTTCCGAATTGGCGCAACGGGAACAGGATAATTCATAATTGTTAAGAATGAATTAGTGATTATCGATACAAGGAGTTCAATATGAGTTACGATTATGATTTATTTGTGATTGGTGGTGGTTCTGGGGGCATTGCTGCTGCCAGACGAGCGACGGAATATGGAGCAAAAGTGGGATTAGCGGAATTTGATCGCTTAGGCGGCACTTGTGTTAATCGAGGCTGTATCCCGAAAAAATTAATGGTCTATGCCTCCCGTTTTCCCCATTTATTTGACGGTGCCCAGGATTATGGTTGGTCTGTGGGAGAAACCAGTCTCAATTGGGACAAAATGACTAGTGCTGTCAATGGGGAAGTGGAACGTCTCAATGGGGTGTATCAACGCATGCTTGATAAAGCAGAGGTGACAATTTATCAGGGATATGCCCATTTTGTTGATGCTCATACCCTTACCATTGGCGATCACAAAATTACGGCGGATAAAATTTTGATTGCCGTGGGTGGGGTTCCTGAAAAAGCGAACATCCCTGGTATTGAAAACACCATTGTCTCTGATGATATGTTTACCTTACCGCAACAACCCAAGCGGTTTGTGGTCCTTGGTGGCGGCTACATTGGTGTGGAATTTGCCTGTATTCTCAATGCGTTAGGGTCTGAGGTGACTCAAATTATCCGTCGTCCTTATATTTTACGCGGTTTTGATAACGATTTAAGAGAGCATCTTCAAAATCTTCTGATTGAAGACGGATTACGGGTTTTTGAAAATAGCGAAGTTCAATCCATTGAGAAAACGAAAGACGGATTAAAATTAGTCACTGAGGGGGATCATGCTGAAACAATTATGGCAGATGCTGTCCTAACTGCCACTGGAAGAATCCCTCGGTTAGAGAAATTAGGGTTAGAAAATACCGGTGTGGAGATTCACAATGGCGCGATCGCGGTCAATAAATATAGTTGCACCAGTGTTCCCAATATCTTTGCAGTGGGCGATTGTACCAACCGTGTTAATCTAACCCCAGTTGCTATTCAAGAAGGACGGGCAGTGGCTGATACTGAATTTGGCGGCAAACATCGTATTATGAGTCATGAGAATGTCCCTTCGGCGGTGTTTACTAGCCCAGAGGCAGCAAGTGTGGGTTTAACAGAGGAAGAGGCTAACGCCCGATATGGCGAGGATGATATTAAAATTCATCGGGTACGATTTAATCCCACCTACTTTAGTCTCACGCAACGGAAAGAAAAAGCAATGTTAAAATTAATTGTCCAACAAAGCAGCGATCGCGTTTTAGGAGCGCACATGGTGGGAGAGGCGGCTGCTGAAATTATGCAAGGCATTGCCATTCCCGTCAAAATGGGGGCGACAAAAGCTGACTTTGATGCGACGGTTGCCATTCACCCCTCTGTCGCTGAAGAGTTTGTCACCATGCCTTAATTGAAGGGGATTAATGGTGAGATGGGGTCATAAATAACTAATCAAACGACTATAGCAAGGGTAAATGAATGGTAAACCATTTGACGTTGTTATTATCAATGTTTAATACAAATTTGGTCATTGCATCGCAGCTATAGATTGGCAATTGGTATTGCCCCTAGGGTAGCAAGCATTAGCTTTTCATGTTTATCAATCCTAGTAAAAATATTCCTGTTTTAGATCGCTATATTATTCAACAATTAATTTCGCCGTTTCTCTTTGGGATCGGTCTTTTTGCTGCCATTGGATTATCTGTGGGAACGGTGTTTGAATTAGTAAGAGAAATTGCTGATTCTAACTTATCCGTCGCGATCGCGGTACGGGTTTTTTTATTAAGAATGCCCGAATTTATTGCCTTGGCATTTCCCATGGCAACCTTGTTAGCCACCTTAATGACTTATAGTCGCTTCTCTAGTGATAGTGAACTGATTGCATTACGCAGTGTCGGGATTAGTGTTTATCGCATTGTCACCCCTGCTTTAATCATGAGTTTATTCATTACGGGGATTACATTTACGTTTAATGAATTATTAGTTCCTGCAGCTAATTATGAAGCAAGAACCACCTTAGAAGAAGCATTAATTGGTGAAAGACCTCCCTTTCAGGAAAAAAATATTCTTTATACATCTTATGATCATTTTGAACAAGCAGATGGCAGTCAGCGAAAAGCACTGGGTCGCTTGTTTTATGCAGAACAATTTGATGGGGAAAAAATGAAGGGAGTTACCGTTGTTGATCGCACAAGTAATGGCTTAAGCCAAATTATTAATGCAGAATCTGCAAAATGGAATACCAGTATGAATCAATGGGATTTTTACAACGGAAGGAATTATCTAATTGCGGAAGATGGGTCTTATAACAATATTATTCAGTTTGAACATAAAGTTGTCAATTTACCCAAAAGAATCCTTGATTTAACAGAACGAGAACGGGATTATGATGAAATGAATATTGCTGAGTCACTGGAACAATTAGAACGAGTTAAGGCAAGTGGCGATGAGGAAGAATTGCAAACATTAAAAGTACGTATTCAACAAAAGGGGTCTTTTCCCTTTGTTTGTGTTGTCTTTGGTTTAGTGGGATCTGCTTTGGGAACAACGCCACAACAGACAGGACGGGCAACGAGTTTTGGGATTAGTATATTAATTATTTTTGGCTATTATCTTTTAGCGTTTATTACAGGGGCAATGGGGCAAGCTGAGATTTTGACACCATTTATGGCAGCATGGATTCCTAATTTTTTAGGTTTCGGAATCGCTGGGTGGTTACTCTTTCGTTCAGCAAATTAAAATAAAAATGATCCCTAATGGTATGAGAACGATGATATTTAAATTAGTGGGCTCATTCCTGTTGATAATTGTGCTTTTGTTGGGTTCCAGCATTGCATTTTCCTCTACAAGTTTTAGTGATGCTTCATCCCAACTGACAAGCCTTATTTCGTTTTCTGGAGAACAACCTGATAATTTAGGTATTAAAAATGGAAAACTGACGGATTGCCCGCCAACGCCCAATTGCGTTTCCAGTCAAAGTAAAGATGTTACCCATAAAGTTAATCCTTTAGAATATCAAGGTTCGCCTCAACAAGCATTAAATCAACTCAAAACCATTTTAGAAAAGATTGATAATGCAGAAATCATCGAAAATCATGATCACTATATCTATGCTCAATTTACCACTCAGATTATGGGATTTGTTGATGATGTAGAATTTTACTTAGATCCTGCCTCACACTTGATCCATGTTCGTTCTGCTTCACGGATGGGAGACTCTGATTTGGGCGTGAATCGTCGTCGTGTTGAAAAAATACGCACCGAATTTTCTGCTTCTGGTGAAACAACTTCCACTTAGGTGATTTCCCTTTTCAAGATTTCTATGGAATAGTATTTTTAATCATGTCTCCTACTGTGATATTTTTAACCATATCAAATCTGCTGGTTTATTATGCCTTCATCTTCATTTTCTCCCGATCAACAACCTTCACAGGAAACGACGAAAGTTCTCGTTGATGAAAAGAGCCGATCGCTGCAGTGTTCTGTTGAGCAATCGTTTACATTAAAAGGGGTAGAATACTATCTTTTAAAACCCGTTGATCACCCTGTCTCTATTATTGTGTTAAATGAAGAACAAGACGAGGACGAACCAATTTTTGTGGAAGATGAAGCGGAAATTGATATTCTGTTTCCAAAAGCAGAAGCGAGTTTAGCCGAACTTAATCTGACTTTGAAACGTAATTCCTTTGCCCTAACCGTTGCAGGAGAATTGCCAGAATTAGAAGAAGAGCTTTTTCCCCCAGAAGAGGAAGCAGAAGAGGATTTAGAGGTGGAAGAATTTCAACTTTTGACAACTTTCTGGCATGATGAAGTTGAATATGGCATTTATACCCCTCTCACGCCCCTGTTATTTTTAGCGAAAGCGACACCGCAAGGGGATTTAGATATTATTTCTCTCGAAGAATACGAAAATATTGAACCTATTTTACAAGAATGGATTTAAACTAGAAACGATTATAGTTAACCGTGGCTTCTGCCTCCTGTTGCAACCCCGTGGCGATACGGAACAACTCTTGGCCGGTGTGTAAATGCTGTTCATCAAAATTCCAAGGAAAATAGGCTAATTCTTCAATGCCATCTTCGAGTTGATTCAGACAATGATAAAGACTGGCTGCTGTTCCCGCTAAGTTAGTGGGATTGGGTTGAGAAGCAAGGACTTGTTTCGCGTCTTGAAGAAATTGCCGACACTGTTCTAAGTATCGTTGAAATACGTCTAATAAGTCCTCATCAAAGGGATCGCCAGCTAAATAATCAATTTGATCTTGGAGCGGATGAATAATGTGATCCACTTGCTCAATGACAGGCTGATAGACATACTTTAACCAATGACTGGTGTGATCATCATTGCGTTGACTGTCTCGTTGGGAATGATAATTTTGTTGCGTTTTGGCATTGCGTTGAGCCCGTTTGTCACTAAAAGCGCGATCGTAGCAAGCCCTTGATTGAGGGTCACTTAAAACTTCATAAGCTGCATTAATGGCAATAAATTTCTCGTGACTAGTTTGATCATGACTGGCATCGGGATGATACTGTTTCGCTAACTGACGATACGCTTGTTTAATTTCCTGTTGAGTCGCATTAGGAGTAAGTCCAAGGGTTTGATAGTGGTTGGCTTTAGGCATGACACACGTTCATTGAATATGCTTTTTGCTGTCCATAAAGTCACCAACCACTACCCTAGCGGTGACGTTCTCCCACACTGATTGCAAGCAATACAGTCTGGGCTTCTCAACCTCGCAATTGAGCATTTCTGCCCTACGCCTTTTACCTAGATAGCGCACTATCCCCAGCATATCGACTTGACAGACGATTTCCTTTCCCCCAGCGTCCCTGGGTACTAACTTTCTCAAAAAATAATTCACTCTGCTTGCTCACTTTACAGCAATTTCAGCTAGATTTTAGAGCAAAACGTTGTGCCAATCATACTTCTCATAATAGCGCAATTTACAGGGATTGGCTACCCCGCCAATGCGCCTTATATCCCAGCGCTGATTTTTCAAATACAGCGTGGGACTTACGGCGCTTT
>JAHEOB010000236.1 GCA_018610095.1 Halothece sp. MAG | reverse complement strand
TATCACCACTATTTTAATTGAGCGCGATCGCGTTACCCTTTATAATAAATCCACCATGCTTGCCAAATGATTAAACCACTTCCTAACAGATACACAATAAAACCTAACCACGCCCCCCACTGACTCAACCAATTGGCTAGGAGAACGATAGCGTAGAACTCACCGCAAGCTAACCAAGGATTAATCCGTTTCCGAGTTAAGTCCCGTTTGGCTTCAACTTCTAAAAAAGTAGGAAGCTGTTTAGGAGTTCCTTCATCCTGATGCGATACCCAGAGAACAAACGCGATAACGACCACCATAAACACAGCACCCCCCCATGAGGTTGATTCTTCAAACTGTAGGGAACGGGCTAAATCTTCAGCTTCTTGTTGAGGAATGGTTTTCATTAGTTTTGGATATGCTTTTTCCTGTTTTGTTTGAAAACGCTATAGTAGCCTTCCTTTCCCAATTGTTCTCAGGGTGATGGGAGCTATCCTCACGAAAGATTTATGATGCTTACCACAAAACCAAGTATTAAACTAACCAAAAAAATAGCTATTGTATAGTTCACCATTCCTTGAAAAACCCCATCTGCAATGTCATCCCTTAATTCCTTTCTGCGCTTTTTCCGTCGTGGACTATTTTTTTCATTTTCTTCTCGTTTTCGTTGGTTCGGTTTGTATAAGTCTCCAAGTCTCATTTTCCTGTTCCTCTTATCATTAAAAATAATTTATCAGGTTACGCTTCAAATACTGACCCGAATCATCAGTAATTCTCTAGCTTACTTCTTGTCGCAAAGCAAATGTATAACGTTGGTTTGGAATATCAGTAATGAAATGAAAGGGGCGGATCTCATCACTTTCTGCCAAGCAATTGTTAATCCCCTTAAAACCAGAGGCTCTCATCAGTAAAACATTACCCGCCGAAGCATCAATTTCTATGGGGTCATTACCAGCGCGATTGCTACAAACATAAAACCTTCCCTGTCCTTCTAAAACAAAAATACAGACTAAATTCTTGTAACGTTTACCATCGCGATGAGGCGTAATGCCAATAGAGTTTGGTTCATACTTTTGCAAAACCATCGTATTTAAATCTACTGGGAAAGAAAAGGGATAGACAGAGAGATGGGCTAAGGATTGAGTCAGTAACTCTTGAAAGGCATCCCGTAACTGTAGGAATATGGGAGCTTCGGAAAAATCTTCACAGGATGCGACCTGTTGACGAACTAAGCGTTCTCCTTTTCCCACTTCTTCCGCTTCACGTTGATATGACAAATTCTGGGCAGTATGCACCAATTGTTTACGAGCATCTGTTCTCAGGAGGGGAATAGAAGCCGCGCCAATGTGGGTGAGAGAATCTAAAATCTCAGGTAATTTTGGTGGCAGGGCATTATCTAGAAAAAAGTTCATACCGATATTGGGTTAAGCCGAGTATTTCGTCAAAAACCATTAGATTCAATCACGTTAAAGCGATATTGAAATTTAAAGCAAGAATAAATTGGGGGGTCTATTCTAGTTATCTCCTTTAACTGTTGATTATGCTATAAGCAGCATCTAAAAAATCTGGTCCATCATTTCTATAATACTCAATTGCTACTTTTCCCGCTTTGTTAGTCATCCACCAGTCCATTCCCCCTCCTGCAATAGAACTTAAGACAGGGATGGCTTTGCTAAATGATTTTTGTAAACTTTTTTCGGCTATTTTTCGTCCTCCAACTCGCCAAATAACACCTCTTAAAATTTTCGGAAAATCTCGCAACGCATAATCTCTTGCTGCCTTACCTCCTATACCTATAAATATTCTTGCTGCATATCTTACCCCTATTCCTTGTGCTTGCTTTTTCATATTAATAGTAATAAAATCCTTATAATATTTTTTGGATTTTAGATTATCAAATGCTTTCTTTTTAACATAATCTTCCTTAAATTCTTTCTTACCTTCAGCACAAACAAAGTTTTTTATTTCTTCAAAAGAGCTATGGGATAAAATTAAATTAATATCTGTTTTTAAATCTTTTCGGTCTAGAGAGTAGCCATATAAATAGGATAAACAGCAAACTGTATAGGCTTGAACTCGTAAATACTTTATTATATCAATAGGAATAGTTGCAGGAAGTGCTATAAATCCGCCAAAACCTGTTAATGCTCCTAGTAAACCACTATTTCGAGCCTGTCCATATACTATTTTTTCAGCAATTTTGTCTTTATTAAGTTTGCGATGCTTGAATTGAAAATCATCGACAAATCTTTGAATCCTTTCAGGTTCATGTTCCATAATCTCATCGATCATTTCTTCAATCCATTTTTGTAGATCATCAATTTTACTCATGGGAAGGTGTTGTTTTACGAAGGGAAGATAGTTATTTTCTTAGAAATGTTTATCGGTATTATAAACTTGATTCCTCATTTAAGCAACTTTGATCACAATATATTTTTGTTAAATATTTAAATAATAAAAGATTAAAATCATATCTATACTGAATCATCAATCCAAGTTTTCAGAGTAAGCCATATTAGAATCTCAACGGAATGACGTGATAAGCCAAAGGTAAGCCTGCCAGAAGTACATCGCGCTGGTGACATCCTTAACCGAACCAGATATTCATATTAATTTACCTAGGATTGTGGGCGCGGTTGAGCAGTATCATTCAACTATTAAAGTCTCTTCAACCTGAGTAATGGTCAAAAAAACAAAAACCAAATCTTGTGAATACTGCCAAACTGTCGTCAGTTTACGCTACCGCATCCAGTTTGACGATAGTGATCACTGGTATCTGGTCTGTCCAGATTGTTGGTCAAAATTAAGCGTGAACAATGCTTATTATCGTTACGGCGGAACTTGGAAGGCAAAATAATTCCTTGCATTCCCATGTATGCTGATTGTTGGTTATAGTAATGCTTTAACGTAAATTGACAATTCGCGATCGCGTTCCCTTTAATCCAAACTTTCACAAGCTACACCATTACCATCCCCATCGATACGATGCAGATCGCCTGATAAAATCTATTTTTAGTCGCGCGAAATAGTTTAGCGCGAAATAGTTTAGAAAAATCTGTCTTAGGTATTTATTAGATTCTTGAAAAGTGCGATCGCGCAGAATTTAAATTCACCAGAGAAGCCGAATCTGGTGGGAACAGAGCTTGGTACAATTCAGATTATGGAAGCGGAAAAATTGAATAACTCAACAGCAGACACTGATCAAACTGATTAAGCAGTGATGATCAATCCCCCGTTAGAGCACATCATAATTAACGGGGGAGATGTTCCATTTTGGATCAGGAATTCGCTTCATTATGACTCAGAAGAAATGGTTACATTTTTCCAAGCGGCCCAATCTTGAGCGGAGGAGTCGCCAGCATCAACTCGCAACTCAATTTTGACTTCTTGTCCAGCTAAATGTGAAAGATCAGCTTCAATTTGCTTTAAGCGACCAGTATAACCTTTGTCCACTTCAGCGATTTTATTCCAAACAGTACGGCCTCCTTCTTTATGATGCTCCCACACTTGAAAAGTGACACCATCTGTATTCTGTGCTCCCTCAACAAAACCAACCTCAGCAGAAAACACTGCTTGTTTCGGCAGTTCTACCCAAGGATGCCAGCCTTTAATGGTGCCATTGGAAACCCATTTGGGATGAGTGCGCAGCGCCGTTGTCGTTTGACCATTTTCCAGCGTCACTTCATCTAAGCGGACAAACCCTTTATCATCGCTAGGACTGCCCTGCCAAGGCAAGTTTTGAGTATTGGTTGCATTATTGGCATCAACCAGACGCCCCGACTCCCAACGAGCTTTTGAAGATAAGTCTGTCACATCAATGGTTTTGCTTTGTTGTTGACCATATTTTTGACCATCAACATATACGGTAGCAGCATTGGGGTTTTCTAATTGAATTTGAGAAATGCCACCGATAACATAGAAACCATCACTACCGCTGCTGACACGACCTTGAGCACGGTTGCCATTGACTTTATCGTTGTTTTGAATACTGACAGAATGACCCTCAATTGTTCCTTCTACCTGTTGAATTTTTTTCGACGCAGCTAGGCTATAGCTGGTTTTACCAGGATCATTGCTACCGTCAATAACAACAGTTTGAGGGGTTAATCCCTGTTGCGTTGTCCGAATTTGGGCATCTTTAATATCGTATGTCAGTCGAACGCGAGCATTATTCTTTCCGTAAACTACCACATCTTGTTCAACGAGTCGGGAAGCGCCGCACTGTAAGGTAATCGGATTAGCAGTTGTTCCTTGATCATCTTCTCCCACAAACCAATCGCTGCCCACTTCACGTTCCACAACCGTACTTCTTAAAGGAATTTGTACCGATGACCCTTGATCCATTTCAATGGGCGGAAAAGTACCATTGAGATCGTGTTTTTGGCCAGGAGGCACTTTCCAAGCGCGTTCTGTTTGTTGGTTGAGATTCCCAATTTCGGAAGTAATCTCCATTTCCAGTTTCCCTTCACCGGAACCTTGACCATCTAATACTTTTACCGATTGCAGGGTAATTTCTTTTTGACATTGACCCGATTGTGCAGCGGCAGAATTCCCAAAACTCAAAACGGCTAATGAAGACATGCTAGTGATTAAGGCTAGGGCGGAATAAGTTTTCCAACTAAACATAAATATCTATCTGCGAATGCTTCATTATCTCTATAGTTTTGAGATTGCTGATTTATGCAATATCTAGATCAAGGGGATTTTATAAAACAAACAATAATTCATACGGTTGCTGTTTGATTTTCTGGAAGCGGAGAGGACAGTACAGCGATCGCGCCACCAATACCAGAAGAATTGAAGCGATCACTACAATTGTTGGGCTTTTAGCTTCTCAATTCGTTATGGGGAAATATTTTTGTTAGCCAGTATGACTAATTTAACTCAAATCCAGTTGATACGAGGGGTTACCATTGGTTTTTCTGTGACAAATGCAGTTCATTTAAGTTTTGATCTGTTCCCGAAAGCATGGCAAGGATATGCTTTAATTCATTTCTTTGACTGGTCCTTACCACCAGTGGGATCATGGCTTTGGATTGCATTGGGAATCATCATAAGTTTGTTGATTGCTTATCTTCTCTTAAGTCATTTCATAGATTTAGTGGTTGCGGTAGGGAGTGTCATCTTTGGCTTTTCGGTATATGCTCACGAAGGAGTTTGGTTTCCGATAATCACATTTTCCAGTGCAGTAATCTTAGTAGTTTCTTTAACTCACTACTTTCTAAAAAAAGAAATCAAGTTCTAACCCTTATTTTCAGTTCAGAAGCTAACGATAGTAGCGTGATCGCGTTCTCTTTAATCCAAACTCTCACAAGCTACACCATTACCATCCCCATCAAGACGATGCGGATCGCCGTCAAAGGCTTCTAAAACTCGTTGCGCTTCCTGTTGATTAGAGAAATCGGAACAATTACAATCGCTCTCTATACAATTGGGGAGGTTGGATTGATTTGTTGGTT
>JAHEOB010000235.1 GCA_018610095.1 Halothece sp. MAG | reverse complement strand
GCGTTCCTTATCATTAGATAACAATAATATTAAAACAATCAACAGTTATGCCAATGTACTAGTGGAACAAGGAAAGTATGAACGAGCTAATCAATTATTTGAGCGTTGCTTAGAATTAGATCAAAATGATCTAACAACTCTCAACAGTTATACCAAGGCACTAGTAGAACAAGGAAAGTATGAACGAGCTAATCAGTTATTTGAGCGTTCCTTATCATTAGATAACAATAATATTAAAACAATCAACAGTTATGCCAATGTACTAGTGGAACAAGGAAAGTATGAACGAGCTAATCAATTATTTGAGCATTCCTTAGCCTTAGATGAAAACAATATAACTACTATCAACAGTTATGCCAATGCATTAGTGGAACAAGGAAATTATGAACGAGCTAATCAATTATTTGAGCGTTCCTTATCATTAGATGAAAATAATATTAAAACTTTAAACAGTTATGCTAATGTGCTAGTTAAACAGGACAAGTATGAACGAGCTAATCAGTTATTTGAGCGTTGCTTAGCATTAAATAAAAATGATATAAAAACGGTCACAAGTTATGCCAATGCACTAGTGAAACAACAAGAGTATGAACGAGCTAATGAATTATTTGAACGAACTATACAGTTAGATAAAACTGATATTCTTAGTTTAACAAACTATGCTGATGCACTAGTAAAACAACAACAATATCAATATGCTAATGAATTATTTGAACGTGCTCTAAAAATAGATCAAAATAATATTCTTAGTTTAACTAGCTATGCCAATGCACTAGTGAAACAAGAACAATATCAATATGCTAATGAGTTATTTGAGCGTGCTCTAAAGTTAGATAAAAGTGATATTCGTACTCTAACTAGCTATGGCAATGCACTAGTAACACAAGGAGCGTATAACCGTGCTAATCAATTATTTGAGCATGCTTTAGACTTAGATCAAAATGATGAATATACGATTAATTGCTATGCTAATGCACTAATAAAACAAGAACGATTTGAACGCTTAACGAAACTTAAACCGAATGACTCTTATGTTCGTTGGAAGTATGCTCAGCAACTAGAACATGAGGGAAACTATGATGAAGCATTAACACAACTTTTAGCAATTGATTTAACGAAAATAACCGATTATAATGCTAATGTAATTCGCTTGAACCTTGGTCGCTTATATTATCGACTCGATCAACATCAATTGGGTAAGCAATATTTTCAGGAAGCACTGGATCACTCAGATAAGTTCGATAATAAGGATAAAACAGCCCTCCATGCTGCACGTAGTCTTTTAGCAGTCAATCCTCATAGCAAAGAAGCAATTGATTTTTTACATCAAATTGAGGAATCCTCCCAACATCATAATGAGGCAATGAAAACCATCGCATTAAACGCTGACGCTGAAACTTCCTATGAGCTTTTCGCTAGTAATGAACAGAGCTTTAAGGATACAGAAATGCTGTATCGGGCAATGTATCATAAAATTGGTAATGAAGTTGCCATTTTGAAGAGCATTGCTAATCGGTTATTACGCAAAGTTGAGGATGAACATCCCATTATTAATAAAATTGTAACCGACTTAGAAGAACTTCAAGAAAGTATTGCCAACCAAAGAGCAACTGAAAAAGCAAAAATTAATAGTATTCCACATGAAAACTACCGAGAATTAATTGAAGTAGTTTCCCAAACGGCTCACGATATATCCGATGAAGTAAATAATAGCTTGGCAGCGCTGAAAAGTAAAGCTAATCGTGCTAGACGTAAACTCTCTCAAGAGTCTCCTCTGAAGGAAAAATTCGATAAATTTCTTCGACAAATTGAATTTACGGAAACGGCTCTTAATGATTTAAAATCTATTAACGAAGGAATTGT
The DNA here is from genome assembly GCA_018610095.1 of Halothece sp. MAG. GTDB lineage: Bacteria > Cyanobacteriota > Cyanobacteriia > Cyanobacteriales > Rubidibacteraceae > Halothece. Next base: position 3,075 of record JAHEOB010000235.1, on the reverse strand, counting down.
TATCCGAAGGCATCGTTTTCCTGTGAAAAAACTTTTTGAAAAATGGGATCGTAGGAATTGGTCAAATGAGCCTCAGATTCAAAAAGCAAGTATTAATTTAAATATCAAGAATCCAGACTCTGAATTTGATGGAGATCAGGAAAAAATTAAAAGTGTTATCAATGAATTAATTGAAAATTCAGTCAAATATAATTCAGATCAATCAAACCTCTCTATTTTAATTAGTACGGAGGATTTAATTAACCCCACTGATATTGGTTCACCAACCATCCCCGGTTATCGTGAATACCTCTATATTCAATTAACTGATAATGGTAAAGGCATTCCTGAAGATAAAAAGGAATGGATATTTCAACCACTCCATACCACCTCCCCTGAACAAAAAGGAGGAGGGCTAGGCTTATTTATTGCTCGCAAAACTTTACAAAAAATGGGAGGATATATTCGTGAAGTAGGCAAGGTCAATCAAGGTGCAAGATTTCAAATTTATCTCCCTTATTTGTCCAGTAATGAATCTCAGTAATGAACGATGATTGAACGAGAAAATACTCAAATTTTAGTGATTGAGGATAATCCCCGTTATTTAGAGGAACTACTCGAATCCCTAGATGATTTTGGTTATCAAAAAGTTACACAAGCAGTCAGCGCTGAAGATGCTAAACAACAACTTCAGAATCCCTGTGACGTCATTATTGCGGATATGCGTATGGAAGCTGACGACAGTGGGTTTGATATTCTTAATCACGTCAAGGAAAACAATTTATCTGCTGTTGTTATTATCTTAACTGCTAATGACACGGTTGCTGATTGTCGTCGTGCTTTTCGTGAAAATGCTTGGGATTACATTTCCAAAAATATGATAGGAGAAGATCCTCTAGAAGTGTTAGACGCTTCGATTCAAGAAGCAATTACTTATTTTAATCATTGGGGAAATCGTTTAAATGAACAATGGCTTGAGGAAAATCGGGAAACGCTGGAAGCACAATATTGGGGACAATGGATTGCTATTATTAACCGCAATGTTATCGAAACAACTGATACTGAAAGCGAATTATTTGAACGCTTAGAAGAGCGAAAATTACCACGCTTTACTACAACAATTAAACAGATGGGCGATTTTACCCCAATTAAACAGCTAATTGAACGTCCAGAAAGCGATCAATTAGAATTTAAGAGTACTTTGCAATGGGATGTCCGCCAACAGCAGCAGAATAAAAAATTACAACAAAACTGTTTGAAAACAATTGCAGCCTTTTTGAATTCCGAAGGAGGAGTTTTATTAATTGGTGTTGAAGATAATAGTAATATTTTTGGTTTGGAAAAGGATTTGAGCTGCTTAAAAAATCCTTCTCTAGATGAATTTGAACGCAAAATTTTTGATTTAGTTAAAAGTAATATTGGAATCCCTTTCTTGCCTTACATTAAGTGTCGCTTTGAAACAATTCAGGATAAAAATGTTTGTGGCGTCTATGTTCGTAAAGCAAATCAAAAAGCTTTTTTAGAGTTAAATAAAGGTAATTTAGAGTTTTATGTTCGCAATGGTAATGCTTCGCGTCCAATCAATATCCCTGATATTTACAATTATGTTTAAATTAAAAAAAATAAATAAATTTTTCTGTTTGGGGAATAAAAGGAAAAGGATTACTAAATCAAGGTTTGTAATAACCAATTAACTTAACTTCTTTAGGGCATTGATGAATCATCAACTCGACGTGATCGCGCTACTGAATTTCAGAACGAATCCAATCACGAAATTGTTTTAAAGTCGCCGTTTCTCCATATTTTAAACTGTTACGAATTAATTGTGGAATCCACTCTAGGGGTAGCCAAGGAAAGGTGGGACTTTGTTCAACTTTTTGGTAATTGCCATCGGCTTGCAAGACAAAGATATCTAAGGTATTTCCATTATATCGCCACAATTCAGGGATACCAATCGCTGCATAAATCGCTAATTTGGAAAGTGAGCCACTGCTAATATCAATTTCTAATGCCAGATCAGGAGGGGGATCGCGATCGAGATTAATCTCTTGCTTTTGTCTGACCTGTGGTTCATGGTGCAGATAATAACAAGAATCAGGTTCCACTGCTTTTAAATCCTCCATCCGTTTCATGGTTAGAGAACCAAATTTTTTACAGTTGAGATTGAACTCCTCGGTAATGACTCGAATTAAATCATCAATCAAGCGATTACTATTTTCGTGAGACCCAAAAGGGGACATAATTTCTAATGATCCGGAATCATAGGCTAAGCGAGTATTACGTTGGTTTCCTAGTTCACTTAATAATTGTTCAAAGGTTTGCCAACTAATGTTGTTTAAAATAACTCGTTGTTCGGCAACGGAGGAGGTTAGAGTTTCCATAAAATTACTGGCTTGCTGTTAGTTTATTGGGAAGAAAAGAAGCGACGAATTTTCGCCACCCCATAATCACGGTTGAGTTTAGCAATGACATCCAAGGTAATTCCTTTGGGGCAAGCTGCTTGACATTCCCCATAATTACTACAATTGCCAAAACCTAACTCATCCATTTTTTTCACCATTTTGAGAACCCGTTTGTCTTTTTCAGCTTGACCTTGGGGTAAACTATTGAGGTGAGCGACTTTAGAACCCACAAATAGCATTGCAGAAGCATTTTTGCAGGCAGCAACACACGCCCCACAACCAATACAGGCAGCAGCATCCATGGCGTTATCAGCAACTTCTTTGGAAATAGGTGTGTTATGGGCTTCGGGGGCACTACCAGTTCTTGCGGTGATATAGCCCCCTGCTTGGATAATTTCATCAAAGGCAGAACGGTCAACCATTAAATCTTTAATAATGGGAAACGATGTTGCCTGCCAAGGTTCAATGGTAATGGTGTCACCATCCTGAAAGTGGCGCATATACAGTTGACAGGTGGTTGTCTGATGGGCGGGGCCATGGGGCAAGCCATTAATCATCATGGAACAGCTTCCGCAAATCCCCTCACGGCAATCATGATCAAATACGACAGGTTCTTCCCCTGAGGCAATTAGTGTTTCATTTAATTGATCCAGCATTTCTAAAAAGGAACTATCAGGGGAGACATCATCAAGGT
>JAHEOB010000234.1 GCA_018610095.1 Halothece sp. MAG | reverse complement strand
TAAATTGATTCGGTGCTAATTCAGATAGATTTTCGACTTCGACATCATCTTGAACTTGAAATTGATCCAAAATACCATTAAGTAGTTTCCTAGCAAGAGAAGTATTTCCTTCTTTAATCCCGACAAAATTAACGATTAATTTTACTATGTTCCCTTCTTTGAGTAAAGTTCTAATTTTTTCTAAAGATTGCAAATAGTGAGAATTTTCTTGAATATAATGATTACCACGAAATTGCGTGACTATTGCTTCGAGACTAACCGTTTTTTCTGTCGGCACATCACTTAATTCTTGTCGGTTATATGGTTTTGCTTTTTCTTGAATTTGTGGATTTTTCGACAAAGGTTGCTCAGAAAGGATGATAGCACCTGAATTTGTTAAGTTAACCAAGACTTTTGTCAATTCTAGTAAGTCTCGATTGGTGTACCATGCTACTCTTCTTATCGTTTGCTCGCCATCAATTTGTTTGAGTAGTTCGAGAGGAATCGAACTTTTATCCCTAATGATAGGGTAAAAATTAGGAGAGTAACCTGCCAAATCTAAATTCTTCCATTGTTTCCAACTTTCTTCTGTTGCTTCCAATACAGACTCAATATTGACTAATGGAAGTGATAAATTATGAATGTCCTTTGAAGTTTGTCTTTCTACAATTTCCTCTGTTTGTTTTAAGTGAACAATATCAAACAATATTTCTTTAGCAATATTACTAATGATTTGCGAAGTGGTTTGCTTATCTATTTTTTTATTTTTATATAACTCTGCTAAAAACTTACCTTGATGATCGGTTTTTGCTAGTTGTGACTCAGTAATATGTAATTGAGGATAGCATTTTGATAAATGGCGAAAAAGACGCTCTTCCTTTGAAGTTTTCTCTTCACACCACATTAATCTTCCCAGTCGAAAATAAAAAATCCACGCTTGTCCATTGCTAGCTTCAAACTTCCATTGACCATTATATAGCTTTTTTCTGACATCATGATTTAATTGAATATCCATAGATTACCTCACTCATTGTTGAGTTTTATGCGATTTCCTCAAATCAGTCAAAAAACTCTAGTCTATCGCTTTAATTATTATTATAGTGATTTTAATTATCCTTTTATGTAATATATGTAACAATTAGTTACCGTGTTATTTAAAATACTAATACCGTTTCTCAAAAGTAATGCTACCGTATTTTAACTCAGCACCATTGATTAGAAATCTGACGAGATTATCCCTATCCCGAACTAACCGCATAATCACTGTAATCTTAGTTTGATATGGTATAAATTTTTCCATTGACTGAAAGCAGCAACATTACTTACGGTGAACGACAATGTAGGTGCGATGCATCCTCCCATCGCGATCGCTTACGCCTGTTTTTTCACTGACGATGCATATTTAGCATCCAAGGCTGCTTTGGGATAAGCAATGCGTTTATGATTGGTTTGTTCCCAAACGCGAACAAATATCTGAGCCGCTTGCTTTAATTCTTCACGGCTTAAATTTGCATCTCGGAGTTGCCCATCTTGCCAACGGGCACGAATAATTTTATTAACCATCGAAAGTGCTTGCTCTGAAGTGACATCATTCAGCGATCGCAGCGCAGCTTCGCAACCATCCGCTAACATCACAATCCCTGTTTCTCGGGATTGAGGAATTGGGCCATCGTAGCGAAAATCCGCTTCTGAGACTTCCTCGGTACCAGCTTGTTGTTGCGCTTGGTAGTAAAAATAGGAAATGAGTAATGTTCCCTGATGTTCAGGAATAAAGGCTTTAATGGCTTTGGGTAACCCATGACGGCGAGCCATGACTATTCCTGCACTGACGTGTTTTTTAATAATTTTGGCACTTTCATAAGGATCATTAATTTCATCATGTTTATTAACTCCTCCCATTTGATTTTCAATAAATCCCAAGGGATCGTGCATTTTGCCAATATCGTGATAAAGGGTGCCCGCTCGCACTAATTCCACGTTACAGTTTAATTCTCTAGCGGCAGCTTCTGCTAAAGAAGTAACAAACAAGGTATGCTGAAACGTACCAGGTGCTTCAATTGCCAACCGTTGCAATAAAGGGCGATTGGGATTGGATAACTCCGCTAAGCGAATGGGTGTAACTAAATCAAAGATGCGCTCTAAATAAGGAGAAAGGCCAAAGGCGACAATACTTGAACCTAATCCTGATAAACCATAAAGCACGGCATCTGGTAAATTCGCAGGTAAAACAGGATCATTGCTAGAATTAATTAGGAAACTCAGGATGAGATAAACCGCCCCTTGAATTAACCCAATTGCGCCACCTAAAATTGCTAATTCCTCGCGCGATCGTAATCTTCCCGCAATGCCTGCCGCAAATAAGCCTCCAACGGCTGCTGTGATTAAGACTTCCCAAGAGACAAACATTTCTTGGGCAGTTATTAGCATATACACTTCTAAGCCACTGACTAAACTTATTTGGGTGAGTGCAAGGATGGAGCCATAAAACGTACTGGCTAACAAGCCTACGGCTGGCAGACAGGAAAAGCCAAACCCAAACATTAAAAACAAAGGACTGACGACACTCAATAGAATTAACAAAACTTGATCCTGAATCCGTAATTCTCGTTTCAGCTTCCGTTTAGTCCACCAAAATCCACTAATGGCAACAGTCACTAATCCTGCACATCCCGCTAATCCTTGCCAGTTAATCTCCCGTTGGCTTAAGTTAAAAGCATCCAGTAAAAGGAATTGTTCCCGCGTAATTGTCTCATCCGCCTCGACAATGGGTTCTCCTTTCTCAATGGTGATCATGACAGGCTCAATGTCGGCAGCTACTTCTTGTTTGAGGCGACGAGTTTCCTCAGGATCTTCTTTTAAATTGGGGCTAAGGGTTTCGTTTAAAATTTCACTGGCAACGGCAACACTTTGATTGGGAACATTACCTTCTACGTGGCGTTTAATCGCATTATTTAAAACGGTTGGAGATAAATGTTCAGAAATTCCCTGAGCCAGCATTTTCTCTGCTGTCGTTCTAATGCCAGTTTTGGTTTGTCGCCACTGAACAGGGGATAAGGTCAATAAATCTTGTTTATGCTCGGCGATAAAGTCTGGAAATGAACCATTTTCCAATGTTTCTGTATATTTTTCCCGCACTTGCTCAATTTGTTCCAATAACTGGGAAAACGCTTCTGGTTCTAAACGTTCTGATTCTCGGTAGAGTTGAGCTTGCGCGTGTTCCTTTAAGGAACTGGGTTCTTCCACTGGCTCTAATTCTGTTACTAATTGTTCCCATTGTTGAGAAGAACACGTCCGAAGATACACCTGTACTGCTTGGGAAATGCGCCCTGTATCCGCAAAGAGGTCAACACCAGCTTCATGTCGTAACTTTGATAGCTTACTTAAATTTTCATCTAAGGTTTCTAGAATTTCTTGGTTTTGGGTTTCATCAATGGTGAGGATGGGTTCTAACCGAGATTGGGCTTTTTGCCGTTTTTCAGCAGTTTTTTCTTCATCTTTTAATTCTAAATCTGATGGAGCGATAATAGTCTCTGGGGCACGGGTATCAATTGCCAATTGAGGTTGATTGTAAAGGCGATGCCCGACTACACCCGTTAGGATGACCACAGCCAGTAAAAACATTAACCAAGAACCAGAAAATAGGTTTCGCCGAGCCAATTTGAAAAAGGCATTTTGCCGTCGCCAACGACGGAATACTGGAACAGCAGCCAGACGAGAAATTTTTTTCATGAGTCTAAAGTCCCCTTACAACCAATGATCAGTGGCAAACTTGACCTTGAGGTTGCTCGATGAGGAAAAAATCGTTAATAAGGTTGATGATTGCGAGGTTGGATGACTCCTGCTGGCGCGATCGCGCTTAAGCGGGGATTCATTTGCGCCCGTTGATAACTACCCGACCAAGTGGCAAACATCTCTTCTAACGGTTGTTTCCATTGTTGTTGTTCTTTCTTGAGATGATAACGCCATGGAATCGGAATCGCACTAACACTATTATGAACCCCCGCGATCGCGCCCACTAAACTGGTGAGTAACGGCGTTGTCGCAGGATAGCTGGCAGCTCGTTTAACAGTTAAAGCTAATTCATCAGGGGTAGTAGCAAAACAGGATAAAGCTAACCAAATCTGGTGACAATCACGGGGTAACTGTGATTGAAATTCTTTTAATGGTTTCCCCTGATTATAAAACAGTTGTAGCGTTTTGAGAAGGGGATGACTGTTGGCTAACGCTGAATAATGCAGTAAATGCTCAAAAAGGGATTTCCCAAAGCGTTGTTCCTGCATAGCCCATTGTATTCCAAGCCCATAGGCAATGACGCCCTGTTGTAGCGAATTTTGTTGCTGCGTGCCGATCTGTTGTTCCCATTGTTGAGGCTGATCACTAAAAAATAGAAATAACGGTAATCCTAATAGGGCTAATTCACTGGCACTGTATTGTTGCCAACCCGATAATTCCCACTGTTCCGTTTGAGCAAGGGTTGTCACCCCTTGGTAATAATGGTTAGACCATTTCTCTATTTGGGGTTGCCATTGCGGATAAAAGAGTTTGCCAACAGAAGCCGCCAATAAACTTCCCTGCCAACGTAACAACAGTGAGTAACCCATTCCGCTAACCACTCCTGTTATTACGTAAATAACGAACCAGTGCTTCTAAACCCAATAGATAACTATCCATGCCAAACCCACTAATTTGCCCAATGGCAATGGGAGCAATATAGGAGTGATGGCGGAAGGATTCACGGCAATAAATATTGCTTAAATGGACTTCTACTACCGGTAAATTAACCCCTGACAAAGCATCTCGAATGGCAATACTGGTGTGAGTATAAGCCCCAGCATTAATTAAAATACCATCTTTACTGTTCAAAGCCTCATGAATGGCTTCTACAATCGCACCTTCGGAATTATACTGCTGGCACGCTACATTAGTATGCAGCTCTGCACTGCGATTTTCCAGAGCTGCATTAATTTGCTCTAAGGTTAACCTTCCGTAAATGGAAGGATCACGAACACCCAAGAGGTTGAGATTAGGACCATGTAGGACTAGAATTTGCAGTTGTGGCACTGGCTTCGGATCGTGCGTCCCTTAACGATAACGACCACGATCCTCAACTGGAACCGGAATTACTTCCACTTCCGGTTCCATTTCGGGTCCAAGCAAGAGTTCAATGAGCTTGCGACTCCAGTTTTTGAGTTTTTCCAGTGCTTTTTCTAGGTATTGCATTGAACAGATAACTCCTGTAAAATCTGATTACAACTGGCTGCAAAAGAGGGTTTTGCTAAAAACGATAAACCTCTTGATAACGATTGTAATAACGAAGATAACTTATCGTTTGTTTACTATTTTAGCTAACTTAACGAATAACTGTTAAATTAACTCCCATAGTCTTTCTACCTTCATTTTAACGCTAACACATGGGCTTTCTGTCAATCTTAAGTGAGAAACTGAGGAAATTAAATCGTTAAGCAGGTGTTGCTCTCCTTTGATATTTATTTAGGAAAATTTTAGATTTCAAGGAATTTGTAAAACAATAAACTCTTTTTCTGGATAGTAGCTGCGAAACTCTCCCTGATCGGCTAAGACAACTAAAATATTGAGATAAATATCAGGAGACATTCCTAAATCTTCCCAAGGCACAGACAATTCCAGACAATCATTAAAATGAAATTTCGCTCGGGTGCGACAACCAAACCAACTCTGATTGTCCGTTGCCTGTTCCAACCAAACTGTTTCCTCCACCAAATTAATCCCTAAATGATGATGATATAAATAATCCAGTGGCGGATATTGGGGAACATTCCACAAATGAATGGGGCTATTTAAAAGCGTGACACCTGGATAAAACCAAAATAGATGTAACTCAGGGGGTAAATTGCTCCCTGGTTGTCCCCCTTTTTTAAAATCAAAACGACAATAGAAATTAAGATGATCTAAGCCATACCATAACCGCTGCAAGTCACTTTTTTTGTGCATTGCCCCCGAATTAAGCTCCATGCGCCCTGCTTTATCCCACTCTTGTTCATTTGCAATCCCATCAATAAAAGGATGAATAAAGCTTAAAGGGGGATGAGACTTGTTTCGTTCATGAGATTCTAACGGTTCTTGTAATGCCAATGGAATGGGTAAATTCAATGCAGTATAAACTTTCGATAAATGTTCTCGAAACAGTTGGTCAAAAATGGCATCTTGATTAGAAGAATGACCTTGCCCAAACCACCAAAACCAATCCGAACCTTCTGCGGCATAAAGAGCTTCCCAGGCTTCTGAATAATGATGCTCACTCCCTTGAGCGTGTTCAGCTAACACCGCTCTGGCTTGAGCCAGTAATTCCCAAGCCCGATTTTTAACGGGATCACCAATCCATGTGGTTAAATCACCATTAACCCAAGAACCACTATGGAGTCGCTCGGTGGGTAACGTTGCTGTGGGGGGATATTTTTCCAGAAATTCCGAAACTGTCACTACAGCAATTCCTGGGTGATCATTGAGCCGTTGATAAAGCGCCTCTAAAAAGGGATGACCATCTTGCTGATATTCTTCCCAACAATTTTCACCATCTAGGGCAATAGTCACGAGCCACGGTTGTTCAATGGGGTCTCCCAAACTTTCCGCAATGGTATTTAAGCGATCCATAAAATCATTAGCAGCGTCTTGTGCCGAAAGTTTACTGTAAGTAAACCCAATTAAATCTGATAAGCGATGATCACGAAAAACCACTGCTAGATCACCGTGTTCCGTGGGAAGTCGATAGGGTTGATACAACAGTTCTGGGGCATAGAGTTTTCCTTGTTGATTGCGATGGAAATAATGGTTTAGCGTCCAACCTAAAATTGCTTCATCACAACAAAACCACTGAAACCCTGCTTGGGCAATTTGAGGCAAAATTTGAGGACTAATTGCTTGTTCCGAGGGCCACAACCCTTGGGGATTTCTCTCAAAGTAATGAGAATAAACGGTTTTTGCTTTTTCTAAATGACGGGTAACATCTTCCTGCCAAGCAAATCCCTGTTTGGGAAGCGTCATATGAGGCGTCGCAACTTGAGCCGAATCCGTATTCGCCAGCAGAGGAAGAATGGGGTGGGTATAGGGGCTAGTAATCACTTCCAGTTGCCCCTTTTGTTGCATCTGTTTATGTTTGGGGATAATTTGACGGATAATTTCTTGTTGTTTCGCGTAAATCCCTTGCCGATCTGCTAAAGTAAAATTCTTTCCTTTTTCTAGCCAATAAGCAATATCGGGATCATTCCAAAATAGGGGATCAATCCAAGCCAAATTATGCCAAGCCAGTAAATCACTATAATCTTGATTCGTCCAATGGTGTAAACACCATTCAGGTCCATTAATTTGTCGTTGTTGATAGAGTTGCCGATAGCGCGGATGAGGATCAATTAGCGTTCGGGAGTTGGCATCAAAAAAATGATTAATAATATATTCTTTCTGATAGCGAGTTAACAGATGTTCAGGGGTTAGGGTGAGCTTGAGGTAAGGATCAATGCCCTTGCCATCGGCATAATCTTCTAATTGCTGAATTAACGAGGGCACAAGATTAACCGTTTGATGCAGTTGGGGGAACTGTTCCAATCGTAAAATCAAATCCAGATAGTCTTTCGTGCCATGGAGTCGCACCCAAGGCAAACGGTATTCTCCAAGACAAGATTGATAAAGTGGTTGATGCTGATGCCAGACAAAAGCGACGTAGAGCGGATAAGCCATATCAGCGTGTAACAAACAAAATAAGATATGATGCGGGCAAAAATGAATACATAAAAAAGGGAACACAGTTCCATTAGAATACTGTATTCCCTTGATCAACACAAGCTAGTCAAAGTCTCCAATAGAAGGGGCAGTTGGAGCTACGGAAACTTGATTTGATTCCGCACTCGCTTGTTCAGTAACGGTTGCATCTGTTTTTAACATCTCAGTTCCGCGAACTGAAGCATTAGCAATGGTAAATAAGGGATTAGATAAAATGCCAGCCAAGGAAGTAGCAACAATGGAAACCACTAACCCCACTTGTAAGGGACGCATTCCTGGTAAATTCCAACGGATGGGTGGATAATTTTGGACGGTTTCTGACATCTCTTGGGGTTCCTTGACGACCATCATTTTGATAACCCGAATGTAGTAGTAAATCGAAACCACACTGGCAACTAAGCCCACAATAACTAAACCATATAAACCAGCTTGCCAACCGGCCCAGAATAAATAGATTTTACCAAAAAAGCCTGCTAAGGGAGGAATGCCCCCTAAAGAGAGTAAACAAATACTTAATCCTAGGGTTAGCAGTGGATCTTTTTGATAAAGTCCAGCATATTCGGTAATTTGGTCAGTTCCTGTGCGTAGGGAGAATAAAATTAACCCTGTAAACGCGCCTAAGTTCATAAACAGATATACCAGCAAATAAAAGATCATGCTGGCATACCCTGCTTCTGTGGCTGCTACCATTCCAATCATTACAAAGCCTGCTTGACCAATTGAAGAATAGGCTAACAGGCGTTTCATGCTGCTTTGGGCAAGGGCAACAGCGTTCCCTAAAACTAAACTGAGAATGGCAAGGGCAGTGAAAATTAAACGCCACTGTGGTTGTTCTAAGGGGAAAGCAACCACGAGCAAACGAATGGCAAGGGCAAATCCTGCTGCTTTAGAACCGACGGAGAGAAAGGCAACCACTGGCGTGGGTGATCCCTCATACACATCTGGCGTCCATTGGTGGAAGGGAACTGCGGAAATTTTGAAGGCAATGCCAGTAATCATAAAGACAAGAGCAATGGCACTTGCCAGATCGCCCCCTTCCATGGCAACAATGCCCTCAGCAATTTCTGGTAAGGTGGTTTCTCCGCCAGATAAACCATATAACAAAGACGCGCCATAGAGAAACACGGCGGAACTAGCTGCCCCAATCAGAAGATATTTGAGGGCTGCTTCATTAGAACGAGAATCCCGCTTCATGTATCCCGTCATTAAATAAGACGAAATACTGAGAGTTTCTAGAGATAGGAAAATCATCACTAACTCATTAGCCCCTGCCAAGAACATCCCCCCAACGGTAGCAGTGAGTAGGATGGCAATAAATTCTGAAAGGGCACAGCCTGTTTGTTCCACATAACGAATCGACATTAAAATTGTCACTGCTGTGGAAAGGGCAATAATTCCCCGAAAGACAATACTGAGGTTATCGGCGCTAAAGCTCCCTAAAAGGGCAATGGGTTGTTCGAGATTCCATTGGAAATAGAGAGCAACTATGGCAGCAAATAATCCTGCAATGCCAATATAGGGCAGCCAACCAGAAGCACGACGACCGGCAATTAAATCCCCAATTAAAACAATAAGCAGGGTGATGACAACAATTCCCTCGGGTAGAATTAAGTCTGCGTTTAATTGATCAGGAACGTTAGTTGCAAAGTCCATATAGCGTTACGGAAGTTAACAGATAATTAATACAGCGTACCAAGATTTAGGATAACAGCCGAATCGTTGTTTAAGGGGTTAGAGATTTTTGATGACTTTCAGAAACTGTTATCAATGGCAGTTTCCTCTCCCCGAGTCAGTTCGAGAATGATAAGTTTTGTTAAGTTTTGTTGCCTGAATCTAATAAAGTTTGTATTGTAATTAATAGGAGATAGTAAATTAATTTCCCTCAATGAGGATTTCAAAGTTTACTTTTCTCCTAGCTTAATAAAGTATTTCCTTAAAGGAAATTAATATTGTTGTTAATTTAACTCAGTAAGTTAAGTTATGTATCCTGAATTTACGATAATCCCTCGATATCAATTAGATGATAGCATTCCTTGGTTAGAAGGGGTGGATCCTGTAGGTAATTATTGGCTCTCGGTGAACGGCGATCGCGCTGTTCAAGTGACCCTAGAGGGAGTTAAGGCAGATTCCTTTGAAGAATTTAAGGAAGTGATTCGCCAATTCCGAAACTTAAAATCAGGGGAATCCATGTCCCTTGGAACAGGGGAAATTATCTGTATTAATGATAACTGTTATGCTTACGCAAGTGAAGTTAATGAAGCCCCGGTTTGGCATCTATTTGATCAAGAAAGTCTGGATAGCTTATTAATGACGGCTCATCCTGATTGGCAGTGTTCTAATAAGGATGTGGAATTAGGTCGTCATCAATTAGAAGCAGCTTGGAAACAGCCGTTGCTTAGTTAACCTTGCATTTGAGCTAACTCTTCCCAAGAAGCAAGGAGTTTTACTCCAACCAATCGCAGTTGATGGTGGGGCGTAATAATAAACAGCCAAGCGACGTTGACTTGAAACCACCGAGTTTGGACATAGCCTTGGACATAAACTTCTACTTCCCCATTATCAAAGGATTGATAGCTACCTTCTTGGGGCACTAAGGTCATGCCTTTAGCTTGTTCCCGTAGATACTGCGCGATCGCGCTTTGACCAATCACAGGTTGTTCTAATGGTGGATGTAATTCTCCTTGTTGGGAAAACAGTTGAGCCGTTGCATCAAAATCGTTAGCATTGAGGGCGTTAAAATAATTTTTAACAATAGGAGAGCCCACGCCCTTAATAAAGGTTTGTTGTTGATAAGAAAGAGAAACTAAAGACATAATAGAATAGATAGCGGATCAGGCAGTCAGGACAATCATTTTTGTGATAGAAGAAGGATGTCAGGAGTTTGTCGAATCTGACACCCGATAACAAGTTTGGAATTGACCAAGGGAATCACCTTGATCACCGCAATCTCTAGAACTTCTTAGAGTGCATCAGCTCCCATATCAACCACAACCCGACGTAGAATGGTAATTTGTTGATTGAATTCTAACTGCTGAATTTTCGCGAACAGTTGCTTCCCTTGCTCAGACAGTTTATAGCCATTGGGCATGGGGATAACCGTGCCCTCTTCCATCCATTGCGCTAAGCGATACCAGAAAGCCAGTTTGGTATTGGCGCTGAGAACCCCATAAGCGCGATTAGCAGGGGTATTAACTTTTTGAATTAACTCACGCATAAACTGTAGTTGCTCTTGGTGAGTCATCTTTTTGACTTGGTTGAGTAACCCTTCTGCCAGTTGTAACCTTGCAGCACCGGGGGCAGCAGGAGTAATGGATTTGCCGGTTTCTAAATAAATGAACCAAAGAGCAGCTAATTGATCATCAACTGTGAGTTGTTGGAATTGTTGAACGGTTGCATCAACTGTGCCAGTGGGATTAGAGATAAATGTATTAGCAAAATTGGTATTGGTGGTAGTAACCATAATGAGACTCCTTAATTTGACTAGCGATAATTTCCTATCGACTTATTTCTATTATGTAAACTTTTATAAACACACGCAACAAAATGTTAACCAAAAAAGCAAATATCAGTCATAAGGAATATAGTATGGTAAAATCACTTAAATCCTTTGATGAGGGTCATCCTTTCCTCAGCTGCGTAATCAAGGTTTCCTATTGTATATTGGGGAAGTAGCACTCTCTTCCGCATTGGTGGTTTTTGGCTGAAATGGGCTATCATCCACCCAAGATTGTGCTCCGAGACGTGGACTCGGAATAAATAATGGAGGTTTCAATGACATCTTTTGCCACTGCTTCTGCAAGAGCGGAAATGAATGAATTGCGACGATTAAAAACCCTGCTTCCTCCCGAGTTGCAAAGCTGGGTTATCGTCGAGGCAACCACAGAAGTCAATCCCCCAATTATTCGTAGTGAAGAAATTGGTCGGGATGAAGTGGAAATTCAAATCGATCTTGCTAAATGGGAGAATCTTTCCCTAGACCAACGGAATTTAATGTTTTGGCATGAAGTAGCTCGTATTCAGGATGATACGATTCCCAAGGAAGGATGGGAAATGGCTGCTCTTGCAATTGGTTTAGGTGGAGCCGTTGGTGAGCTTTGGGTACAAGATGGCTTATTATTAATTTTAGCCTTGGCATTATGTGGCGTTTCAGGCTATCGACTGTGGCAGAAAAATAATGGCGAAAAAACCATGCAAGCCGCGATCGATGCTGATGAGAAAGCCGTCTCCCTTGCTACTCGCTTCGGCTATAGTGTTCCTAATGCTTATAAAAGTTTAGGTAGTGCGCTAAAAGCACTCATTGAGCAAACGCCCAACCGACGTGCCCGCAAAACCTACGAAAACCGTTTACAAGCTCTTAGACGGAGTGCTTCTAAAGCAAAAGCTAAAATGCAGAACGAGAAAAAAGGGAAAGCTGCCCCAGAAGGACAACAACCGCCTTTTGAAAACGCTCCTGCTGAGGAATCAGATCGCGAACAAGCCCCTCGTCGTCGCCCTCCTCGGCGGAAAAACTTGCAACAGCGTCAAAGTTGACCAATCAGTTTGTGGGTTTGGGGAATCACCCGAACCATGGATAGGGATTGTTTCATCCAAGCCTGCCACTGTAACACTTGTTCAGCATGAGGAGGGGTTACTCCTGTCACAGGGGTCACTGGCTGTAAAATAACCGGGATATTAGGACTAACTTGGGCAATTCTTTCCCTTGCTTGTTCTAAATCCTCCCAACAGGTTTGGTCAGACACAATTAACTTGACAAAAATTTCTTTTTGTGCTTGCCAACTACGCTGCAAACAATCGCTATGGGCTTGCCACCGCTGTTCCCCACTGACACTGGGTAATTTCATATCCATGCCAATGCTATTCACATAGGGGAGAATCAGAGATAATTGTTGCGGGCGATGTCCCCCCGTTTCCAAATAAATCGGTAATTGCGTTACTTGCTTGAGTTGGGGTAAAAACCGTTGCAAAAATGGGGCATGTAACAGTGGCTCGCCCCCAGTTAAACTAATACTGTCGTGTAAATGGGATTGGTGTTGCTGTTGAATCCAACTGAGGAGTTGTGTTTCCTCAACTGGATTCTGATAGCTTTGAAAATCACGCTTGCCAGGTGTTTGTTCAATGCGACATTGTTCATCGATTTCCCATGTATGTTCACTATCGCAGAACCAACACCGTAAATCACATCTACCAAAACGAATAAAGATTTGCCGAGTTCCCACATTTAACCCTTCCCCTTGGATGGCAGAAAACACTTCAACTAAATTAGCAGTGGCAGTTGTTGCAAGCATAATCAAATAATTAGTCAGCGAAGTTGGTCACTATTTCAAGAGAAAGCTTACTCTCCGAGGGGGATAAGCTGAAAAAGCAAAGATTGAAAATCGCTTCACTGGGAGAATCTGATAGGTAACGTGT
>JAHEOB010000233.1 GCA_018610095.1 Halothece sp. MAG | reverse complement strand
TGCTTTCCACCAGTGTTGGTTTTGAACCAGGGTATGAACTTGCCATTGTTTGCGCGATCGCGGATAATCAGAACGAAAATGCCCACCGCGACTTTCTTGGCGGAATAAGGCACTTTTTAGAACTAAGTAGGCGGTATCTAACAGACTAAACGTTTCCCCAGCAGAACGCAATTCCTGTTGGGCGTGCGGATGGCTTAAATGGAGTCCATTAACAGAGTAGGAACCTTGGAAACATTGGGTTAGGGCAAAATTAGCAGTTTTTTCGCGCCATTTGTCCACTTGTGCTAAGCCTTGGGATAATTGCTGCTGGTTACGACTAATACCAGCACAATCCCACATTAATCCGCGCAACGCTTCTCGCAATTCTTTTAACTGGGCAAATTCTTGATGCCAATCCCCTTTAATTGTTTGATAATTGGTTTTGTGAGGGATGTTTGTTTCTGGTAAGGGCTGAAGTTCTAGAGATTGTAATTGTTGCCCAAAGACTAAACATTCTAATAGGGAGTTACTGGCTAAGCGGTTTGCCCCATGAACTCCCGTATTAGCGGTTTCTCCCACCGCATATAATCCAGGAATAGAGGTGGCACTATTGACATCCACCGCGACGCCTCCCATCCAATAATGGGCAGCCGGGGCAACGGGGATGGGTTCAGCAAAGACATCAATGCCATGAGACTGACACACTTGAACAATATTGGGAAAGCGGTAGGCAATGCGTTCTCTGGGAATTGGACGTAAATCAAGGTAAACATGGGCATGGGCAGGATCATCTGCGGTTTTTTGCAGATGGTTATAAATGGCACGACTGACAACATCACGGGGGGCTAACTCGCCATCGGAATGATATTCAAACGCGAAGCGATAACCTGTTTCATCCACTAAATGCGCTCCTTCCCCTCGCACCGCTTCTGTAATTAAAAAGCGGGGGGCACCTACTTTAGTGAGAGCAGTGGGATGAAATTGGAAAAACTCTAAATCTCGTAAGACTGCCCCAGCACGCCAAGCCAGGGCGACCCCATCTCCTGTACTCACGGTGGGATTGGTGGTTTGCGAAAAAACCTGTCCGCCTCCCCCTGTGGCTAAAACCACTGCCGATGCTTTTACCCATCGCATTTTGTGGTTATGTAAAAGACGAACCCCTTCACACTGTTGCGTTTGGGAATTAATGTCTAATTGCGATACAAAGGCATCGGGGATTACTTCAATATTGTCGCGGGCTAGAACTTGTTCGGTGAGCGTATTAATAATGGCACGCCCTGTCGTATCCGCTGCATGAAGAACCCGTGGCTGGGAATGGGCAGCTTCTCTGGTTAGGGCAAGGGTTTCCCCTTGACGATCAAAATTAACCCCTAACTCCACCAATTTCTCGATACTAGAAGCGGCATTTTCCACGAGAAATTGCACTGCTTCCGGAATACAAAGCCCCGCCCCTGCTTGTAGGGTATCTTGATAATGATTTTGTGGCGAATCGGTAGGCGCGATCGCGGCTGCAATTCCTCCTTGTGCCCAATCACTTGCCCCAATTTTAAGTTTATCTTTACTCACTAGGGCAATTTTGAAATGTTGAGGCAAACATAAAGCGGTGTAGAGTCCAGCTGCACCTGCGCCAACAATAATAATATCAAATGCCATTACTCAAACTTACGATTGGATGGTTTGTTATTGGTAATTCCTGATTGATCATCTTGTGGTTGCATTCCGTTAGATAAAATTGATTATTAATGGGAAACATCGATTAAATCGGAATCCCTTATTCTTTCTCCTTTTCTCCCCCTTTCCAAGATTCATCAACGGATTTTATCCTCATCTGAGCAAACCCAGCTATCAAACTAGTTGCTGTAATGGGTGCAGTTACAGCCCGTAGAATCCGATTTCCTAATGATACCAGTTGAAAGTTGGCTTGTTGCGCTTGCTGTAATTCTGTCTCACTCCATCCTCCTTCGCAACCGGTTGCAATGACAATCGAATCTTGTTTTCTCCATTCCTGTGCCGACAAAATTTCGGTTAAGGAGGGAACATCATGACGGGCGGTACAAAAATAGCAATATTTGTGCCCAGAACCATAATTCATCAATGCCTCATTCAACTTCATAGGAGTAATAATAGAAGGAACGATCGCGCGTTCTGACTGTTCCGCAGCTTCTTCGGCAATGCGTTGCCAACGGGTTAATTTATTTTGACTCGGTTTAGGTAACGTACGTTCACTAAGTACAGGTACAATGGTACTTACGCCTAATTCTGTACAGCAACGAATAATGTCATCAACACCTTGTTTAGGAATCGCCACCAACAGAGTGATGGTAATCGGCAGTTCGGTATTCAGTGTAATGGGATGAACAATTTTTGCTTGATCAGGGGTTAATTCAACAATCCAAGCCTTTCCTTTGCCAGTTAGGGCAACAGCGCGATCGCCGGGCGATAATCGTAAGACGCGCCGTAAATAGTGAGATTGTTCCCGATTCAGTTCAATGATATGATTCTGTAGTTGTTCTGGTTGAATAACAAAACGTTGGTATTGCAAATGTTATTGAAAACTGTGTACTCTGTTCCCTCAAGTTGCCCGTATCGCGATCGTATAAGAAGGTCGTTGTTTACTCTCTCGTTTTGACTTAACAAGGCGAAAGTTTTCATCAATATAGAGATGCTCTAAAATGGGTTTGGCTTGTGCTGCCCCTTTTAATTGTTTCGAGGCTTGTTGATTCGCTTTTTTCGAGAAAGGAAGTTTCACCTTCATATCTTTGGCATCCGTCGTTTCACCAGAAGATGCCATAACTTGCTTAAACCAATGATCGGCTTTCTCTAGGGTTAATTCCCATGCCCCAAGGTTAAGGGCTTGTTTAATGCCAACATTTTCAATTTGCCACTCCCCTTGTTCAATCTTATATTTTTGAATCAGCATGAGATCGTAAACTACGGGATTAACAGAAAATCGACGCAGGATCGGCCAATCAGTAGCAGGGGCATAACGGGCAATATTGGCGTAATATCCATCCTCGCGGAAAATTTGATAGGATTGGTCACGGCGACGCCCCGGTAACACATCTTGGAAGGGAATACTCGACCAAATCGGTTTCCAATAGCCTAAAACTAATGGTGCTTGATCTTCTGGTTTAGGATTGGGATTTCGTTTTGCTAATTCCTCACAAATGGGAGAAAGAGTGGTTTGATAAAATTTATTCTTCTGAGAAAGGGAATCGCCATCACGGGGTTGCGCCAACTCAATTAAGTGTTGTTTTAATTGTTCAGTACTTTGTTGGCTTAGATTATCAACCGTTGAAACTTGTTCTTTAACCATTGCTTACTCTTTCAGGGAATATGATTGGGATTGAGGTGGGATTATCTCCCACCTAGTGTTTTTGTATCAGTTACTCATCCAGATAGTTTTCGAGAGCTTCTGATACTAATTTTGTCATGCTTGTGCCACGTTTTTCCGCAGCAGCTTTGAGGCGTTGGTGTAAGTCTTCATAGATGCTGATGCGGTGACGGCGACTTTTTCCATTTGAGGATTGTTTCTGTTTGACTTGCCCGGGTTGATAAGTGGATGCGTAGTCACGAATGGCGTTAAACCCGACACGGCTACAAAATTCCCCAAAACTTTCTTGTTTTTTCCCTTTTTCCTTATAAAAGGCAAGAATGGGTTCAATATGTTTTTCTAGTTCTTCAGTAGCCAGCCGATCCATATAAGGTTCCGCTAGTGCCGTTTGATTGGGTGTTCCCCCTAACCAAACTTGATAGGTGCCTGGGGTTTGACCCACAAATGCTAATTCTGCCATATAAGGACGGGCACAACCATTGGGACAACCTGTCATGCGAATTACAATCTCTTGATCGGGCATACCCAGTTTCCGTAAAATGCCCCGAATCCGATCTAGCACACCGGGTAAGGAACGTTCTGATTCAGTAATAGCTAAGCCACAAGTGGGAAGTGCAGGGCACGCCATGGAATAGCGCACTAACTGTTCCAGATCATTGGGATCAGTGACGACACCATGATCCGTTAAAATTTGCTCAATATCTGATTGATACTCGGGTTTAATATCATAGAGGATAGTGTCATGGTTCGCCGTTAAGCGCATGGGAAGTTCATATTTTTTGACAATTTCCCGCAGTGCGCTTTTTAGTTGGAAACTTCCCTGATCCTTAATGCGTCCATTTTCAATGGAGAGACCAAAGAACAGTTTACCATCCCCTTGTTCATGCCAACCCAGATAATCTTCATATTGAAATTCTGGAAGGGAGTGATACGCTTGCAGCGGTTTGCCAAAATATTCCTCAACTTTAGCTCGGAATTGATCCACGCCCCAGTCATGGAGAAGATACTTCATCCTAGCATGACGACGCTGCACGCGATCGCCATAATCGCGCTGGGTAGCAACAATCGCTTTTAGTAAATCATAAACATCTTCTTTATCCACATAGCAGAGGGGATCAGCCATGCGGGCAAAGGTCTCTTCTTTATTATGGGTACGCCCCATCCCTCCGCCAGCGAGAACATTAAAGCCTTGTAATTCTCCTTGATCGTCGGTTATGACGACTAAGCTAACATCATGGGTATAAACGTCAATGGAGTTATCTCCCGGTACGGTAACGCAGCACTTAAATTTACGGGGCATGTAATGTTTCCCATAAATGGGTTCTTCCTCATTCGGGAAAATTGTCCCGTTGGCATTACGTTCTCTGGCTTCCTTGACTTCTGGGGCTTCTTCTACACTCAAAAATTTTTCCCCATCCAGCCAAATTTCGTAATAGGCCTCAGTTTGCGGCCGTAATAAGTCAGCAATGTTATTGGCATATTGCCAAGCATACTGATATTCAGTGCGATTCTTAAAGGGGGCAGGGGGAGACATAACGTTACGGTTTAAGTCACCACAAGCCCCTAAAGTTGATCCCATATTGCGAATAATTCGGCTAATGGTGTCTTTAAGATTTTGCTTGAGAACGCCGTGAAGTTGAAATCCTTGACGAGTCGTCACCCGAAGCGTTTGATTACCGTATTCCTCTGAGAGTTGATCTAGAGTTAAATAAAGCTGCGGTGGAATATATCCTGCTGGGCTACGCGTCCGCAGCATAAACTGATAATCTTTTTCTTGCCCTTTTTGACGATTATCCCGATTATCTTGCTGGTAAGAACCGTGAAATTTCAGGATCTGATAGCCATCTTGACTAAAGTGGGTTGTATCTTCTAATAGTTCACTGGCAACGGGTTCTCGTAAATAATTACTATTTTCCTTTATCCCTTCTAATTTAGACGGTTTCTTCTTTTTATCCGTTTTAGATGCTACCATTAGTGCTTTTTGCTCGATCGCTGTTTACTCTGGATCACCGATAATCCGCGCGGGATTGTGGTGATTAGTTTCATTATATCGTGAGTGGATCCTTGATCCAATGATGAAACCATTATGAGTAAACAAATGTAAACTGTGTCAGTTTGTCAATACATTTCTGACATTAGTTGCCGATTCTGTTGCAGTTACTTTCAGTAGTAGTAAAAAAACTTCAAGATTAATAAAGCTTTTTTTGCAACAATGATGCCAATTATTGGTAGTGGGATTAGGGTTATGAAAATTTCAAATAAATATGAGAAAACTATGAAATTCAAATCGACTCAAATTCCCTTCTATGAAACAATTATGAAGAC
>JAHEOB010000232.1 GCA_018610095.1 Halothece sp. MAG | reverse complement strand
TCAGTTATGAACTGGGGGCAACCAATATTCTAGAAATGCTCGATCTTGCCCAAATTCCCCTCACCTGGCAAGAACGAGAAAATGGCAATTATCCGCTTATTTTTGCAGGGGGACAAACGGCAACTTCTAATCCGGAACCCTACGCAGACTTTTTTGACTTTATCACGATTGGTGACGGTGAAGAACTCCTCCCCGAAATTGGATTAATTCTAGAAGAAGGAAAAGCAGAAGGACTGAGTAAACAAGAGCTGCTGTTAGACTTAGCGCAGGTGCCTGGGGTTTATGTTCCACGCTTCTATGAACGAAAAGAAGATGGTTCAGTGCAGCCGATTCGGGATGATGTTCCCCAGCGCATTGTGCGTCGGGTTGCCAAACCCATGCCTGCCTATTCCATTGGGTTAGTGCCTTATGTGGAAACGGTTCATGATCGCCTCAGTGTAGAAATCAGACGCGGTTGTACTCGAGGCTGCCGTTTCTGTCAACCGGGGATGCTAACCCGTCCTGCCCATGATGTGGAACCGGAACAAGTGGTAGAAACCATTGAGAAAGGGATTCGGGAAACGGGTTACAATGAATTTTCCCTACTTTCGTTAAGTTGTTCCGATTATTTATCCCTGCCAGCAGTGGGGATGGAAATTAAAAACCGTCTCAAAGATCAAAACATCTCTCTTTCCCTACCCAGTCAACGGGTGGATGAGTTTGATGAAAATATTGCCAATATTATTGGTGGCAACCGCAAAAGTGGCTTAACCTTTGCTCCGGAAGCGGGAACGCAACGGATGCGGGATGTTGTCAATAAAGGCTTAAGTAATGAAGAACTCCTGCGTGGCGTCAAAACAGCCTATGAACAAGGCTGGCAAAAAGTTAAACTCTACTTCATGATTGGTTTACCAGGGGAAACTGATGCTGATGTGGTTGGCATTGCCGAAACTATCCGTTGGCTAAAACAAGAATGCCGACAAAAAGGGCGCAAACCCTTGGACTTTAACGTTACCATTTCTAACTTTACCCCTAAACCTCATACACCGTTTCAATGGCATTCCGTTTCCACATCAGAATTTATCCGCAAACAAGAACTGTTACAAAATGAGTTTCGACGGATGAAGGGAGTCAAGGTTAACTTTACCGATGTCCGTATTTCCGCAATGGAGGATTTTGTGGGACGCGGCGATCGCCGCTTAGTTCCCGTTGTCCGTCGTGCTTGGGAATTAGGCGCCGGCATGGATGCCTGGTTTGAAAGTTTAGACAAAGCCTTTAACGCTTGGGAACAAGCGATCGCGGATGCTGGTTTAGATTGGAAATATCGCAAAATTGAAAATGGTGAATGGGATTGGGAAACCATGGAAAGTGGGGATAATTATGAGCGGTTAGATGCCCCACTCCCTTGGGATCATTTGGATACTGGCATTGATAAAGAGTGGTTAAAAGATGACCTGCAACGGGCTTTAGAAGCAACGACTGTCCCCGATTGTTCCTATGCCGGTTGTTCCCACTGTGGCGTTTGTGGCATTGATTTTGGTCATAATGTGGTCGTCGAACCGCCAGAAATCCCCGAATTTGAAGGCCATTTTGAACCCGATCAAACTCGTGCCCAACGCATTCGGATGCGCTTTAGTAAAGAAGGCGAAATGCGTCTAGTCAGTCATCTGGACTTAGTACGTTTGTTTGATCGCGCTGTCAGACGGGCACAACTTCCGATTTCCTTTACCGGTGGTTATCATCCTGGACCGCGCATTAGCATTGCCAATGCCTTATCTTTAGGCTTTAGTAGCAGTGGCGAAATCGTGGACTTTGATCTTACCGAAATCATGGACTTGGATGAGTTTAGCGATCGCCTTGCTGCCGAACTTCCCACAGGTATCAATGTCAATTCGGTGGAATCAGTTAGTCTCAAAGGTTCTGCTACCAGTCTGTTAGATAAAGCCGAATATTTTGTTACCGTTGAAGCCCAAGAGGCAGTTTCACCAAACCAATGGCAAGAAATTTTACAGCAAGTTCTCAATCAAGATGAAATTATCTGGGAAAAAACCACCAAGTCTGGTAAGAAAAAAGAATTAAATCTGCGCGATCGGGTTTTTGAGGTATCGTTTGCCCAACAACTGGACGAACAAACAGCAAAATTACGTTACGTTGGAAGCTGTCGGAATGATGGCACTTTACTCAATCCAGAACATTTTGTCTATATGCTGGAGACGGTAACGGGAATGGATTTACAGTTAACTCATGCCCATCGTCAACAATTAATGCTGCAAGACTAAACATAAAAATTAGTAGGGTGTGTCACCAATCACCCTACTACAGAGCAATTGTTATATAATTATTAAGCGTACAATTTACTTCCCAAAAATTGGAGGTTATGGGGCCAAAAGAATTTACAACTTATGTAGGCTTGCTATCGCTTAATTTTGCTCTAGAGCTTTCTTAACTTTTTCATAAAATTGATTTTCTTTCTGTACTTTTTCATTATCAGCATAAATCATATCTTCCATAATGTTTAGTGCTTTTTCTGATTGATTTGAGAGGTTTTCGGCAATTAACTGAACGGTTTGATCGATAGCTTCTGAATCATTGAGTATTTGTCTAAATTCACCAAATCTCCGTCTGATATAATAATCAATTGGTTCATTAGAGTCCCAATCAAAGGACTGTGACAAATTTTGCAGCAATTGATTTTCATCAAAAGCAAGATGCTTATCGGAATACATTGTCAAAATAAGCAAATCAATCATACTTTCCCTTTGTTCTTGACTTAAACGATCAAGAGATAATATTTTTTTAAGAAATTCATTCATTTTGGAATTTAGTAGTGATAATCTTCTGATTAAGAACCAATTTAATTGAGAATAAAAACATTGTCAATATAAACGATCATGATCGCGCGATCGCGTCGGAAACGGAAATGATATTATTTAATCCAGAATATTTTTTCTATATGCTGGAGACAGTAACAGGATTGGTTTAGTCAAAACTTAAAACAGGTCCCTTAGGAACAATGCCACTGGGATTAAGATGGGGATGACTACGATAATAATGTTGCTTAATATGGTCTAAATTACAGGTTTCTTTGACGCCAGGTTGATGATACAAATCTAGCAGGTAACGCCATAAGTTGGGATAATCGACAATGCGGTATAAATTGCACTTGAAATGCACATAATAGACTGGATCAAATCGTAGTAACGTGGTAAATAAACACCAGTCTGCTTCTGTAATTTGATCACCACAAAGATAAGGCTGTTTAGCTAACACTTGTTCCCAATTATTTAAGGCATCAAATAATTCAGTCACTGCTTGTTCATAAGCCTTTTGGGATTGGGCAAACCCAGCACGATAAACCCCATTGTTAATCGGCTCATAAATTTGATCAATGGTTTGGTCAATCACTGGTTGTAATTGAGGCGGACAATAATCGGTTTGATGCTGCGCGATTCCGCTAAAGGCATGATCCAACATCCGCAATAATTCTCGGGATTCGTTATTAACAATGGTCTCGGTTTGTTTATCCCAAAGTACCGGAACTGTCACGCGACCGGTATAATTGGGATCAGCCTTAACATAAATTTCTCGCAGATAAGTTGCACCTAAAATGGGATCGGGAATTGTCCCTTCGGCATGGGAAAATTGCCATCCCTCCGCCCCCATGTAAGGATCAACAATGGAGAGACTAATGGCATCCTCTAACCCCTTTAATTTGCGCATAATTAACGTCCGATGGGCCCACGGACACGCGAGGGAAACATATAAATGATACCGTCCTGCTTCTGCAGGAAATCCACTCTTGCCATCGGCTGTTATCCAACTTCTAAAGGTGGTGGGATTACGCAAAAATCGACCATCACTATCTGTCTGATAGCCTGCTTTTCGCCACTCCCCGTTAATCAACATTCCTGTTGGCATTGTTACCTCTGATTCTGTTTAATTACCGATACTGAGATTAATCATCAAGCATTGCTTTTTCATTTTAATTAATCCCGTAACTGCACAGGCATAACTAAATAAGTCATTTTCAGTCCTTCTAAAGGATTAAAAATAACCGGCTGACTGGCTTCATTTAATTGCATTTGAATTTCATTGCCCTTAAACACTTTTAAACCATCCATGAGATAGCGAACATTAAAAGCAATATCAATGCTATCACCCGTTACTTGTGCAGAAATTGATTCTTGGCCACTCCCAATTTCTTGAGCATCAACCGACAAGGATAATTGTTGATTTTCACTATCCACACTAAATTTGACGACATTATTTTTTTGATCAGCTAAAACCGCTACTAATTCCAGACTATTTAATAATCGCTTCCGTTCTAAGGTAACTTGTTTAGAAAACTGTTTCGGAATTAGTTGATTATAATCGGGATAATTGCCATCAAGTTTCCGAGTGGTTAAACGTTGTTGCCCTAATTCAAATGCCACTTGAACATCATCACAACGTAAGGTGACAACAGCATCTTCTTTTTGGATTCGGATCATCCGTTCCAACTCTCGTAAAGCACGGGCAGGAATCGTTACTTCTAACCCGTCACTTGCTCCTTCAATACCTTCCTGGCTTGTATTGACAACTGCTAAACGGTGTCCATCAGTGGCTGCAAACTCTAAACTGTCTTGTTGGCGAGTTACATGAACGCCAGTCAGCACTTGTTTCGCTTCTTCGGTACTTGCCGCAAATAGGGTTGCTCCTAATCCATCTGCCAGAGCTTCCACTGGTACTTGCAGTGCCCCATCGCTACTAATTTCTGGTAAGCTAGGATATTCCTCAGCACTCATCCCCCGAAGCCGAAAACGTCCAGAAGCAGAAACCAAGGTCACACTAAATTCATCTTGGGATTGGTCCCCCTCATCTTCCATTCCTAATAATGTAATTTCGCCCTCGGGCAGACGAGTAACAATATCATTGAGAAGTTTAGCAGGGAGAGTAAAAGTGTGATTTTCGTTAACTTGGGCGGGAAAACTGGTTTGTAGCCCTAAACTTAAATCAAAGGCAGTGAGGGTAATCTGTTGAGTCTCGGCATTTGCTTGAAATAAGACATTCCCTAAAACAGGATGGGTAGGGCGTGAAGGAACAGCACGGCTAACAAGGGAAAGATTGGTTTTCAGGTCAGTTTGGCTACAAACAAGTTTCATAACGCAATTCGTTTTGCTGCAAAAGCAACTAATATTCTACCTTAGCCACAAGGAGTTTAATAATATTTCATACAATCCCTGATTGAAGGAGTGAAAAGTCAAAAAATGTATTTGTGCGAGTTAACCCTTTGATCAGGTATATTGATCAATAAGCTAGACATCTATCATTGGCTCAGGAGAGAACGATGTTACACCGCAAGATTCATCAATTCTGTAATGAGGGTCGTGAAGTCTGCATTTTCTTGCGGGACCAGCAACGCTGGATTGAACAAGCTCGAATTGTGAGTTTAGAAGGGGACTTAGTGACCATTCGCTATGAAGTGGAAGAGGATGAAGAAATTAGCTCTTGGGAAGAACTCATCCGCTTAGAAAGTATTGCCTCCATTACTCATCGGCTAGCATCAGTGAATCGTGGCAATGTTGATCCACTTGTTTCTGATGAGTGTCCTGAAGCAGAACAAATTAATCCCCATAATCCTGATTCTTCTCAGGAGTCGTCCTAATTATTGATTATGAGGT
Organism: Halothece sp. MAG; assembly: GCA_018610095.1. GTDB lineage: Bacteria > Cyanobacteriota > Cyanobacteriia > Cyanobacteriales > Rubidibacteraceae > Halothece. The sequence continues at coordinate 9,558 of JAHEOB010000232.1, read as the reverse complement.
AAAGGTTCAAAAACAGGGCAATATCCTTCGGGACTCACCTGAAGACCATACAGAGGAGAAGCGGGATTGCGACAATATTGCCCGTGCTTGTGGCGACAGTTGCCACAGCAGGCAATTTCCCGAGGGAGTTTTTCGTCATGGGTTTGGCTGAGAATTTCTTTCTGGGATAATCCTCGCAACACTAATTCTTCTCCTTGCCAACGGGCTTTTACCAAGCCTGTATCAGAAAAATTATGCCATCGGGGATCATTAATGATACTGCTGGGTAATTGAATGGTAATGACTTTTTCCTGTTCGGTAATTTCCCCTTCATAATTAGTTTCTGGTGGCGCAGCAGGCTGAATAAATTGCTCGCCAATGGGTAGCTCTAGTTCGGTTTTGGCTTGAGGAAGGTGCAGATGATAACGGTTTTGTAGTTCTTCGAGACTTGTCAAATCCCGTAGATAATTTTTCGGTCCGTGGACAAAAATGACGTGTTGCGGACGGAGATTATGAATAAGTTGAGTGGTTCCTAAGCCGTCACTATGTTGAGCAAGGAGATAGGTTTCAAGGCGTCCTGCTGGGGTGGTTTGAGGAGACACTGGGGAAATTAGGGGGTCATCAGGTTGGAAAATGACCCATTGATGAGGATTATGACTTAAGTATTGTTGCCAATTGCTATTTTGTTCCACCATCAGAATGGCTGGAGATTGTTCGATGGGAGTGCCAGTGCTTAAGACATGAGTTCGCGGGCGAACCCGCTCATCCCAAAATAAAGGTTGATGTTTGGCAAAGTTTTGTACTGATGCTGGCAAATGAGGCAGAATGTCTAAATAGACTTGGCAGGCTTGGGCAATGGTGGGATCAACCCAAATATCAAGTTCGCGACCCGTAAATTGATGATGCGATCGCAGCAGCACTAAAATTTCTTGCGCCAATCCAAATGTAGGGACCGGTAAAACAATATTATAGCCCGCCTCTAAGGTATGACTTAACTGCGTCATCAACTGATTTTCTTGTTGACGACGATGAGGATGACGGGCAGTGCCATAACTTCCTTCAATAATCAAAATATCAGGAGAAACGCCACGCAGGGTCTCAATGGATAATCCTTCTGCTAAACGGGAATTAGAAAGAAAAAAATCTCCTGTGTAAAGAATCCGGTAACAACGCTTTTGCGTGCCATAATAAGTGAGCGCGATCGCGCAAGCCCCTGGTAAATGACCCGCTTGATACAATTCCACAGTTAAATTGGATTCCAGGGCAATCTGTGATTGAGTGGGTAAGGCATGGGCTAAATTAGGAATTGGCGTTTGTTCTAACCAATTGAGGGGAAGTAATTGCACCGTTACTTCACTGGCATAAATGGGAACATCAGGAAAAGCACGATGATAGGCAAGTAAGCCACCGGCGTGATCACCGTGGGCATGGCTGCAAATCACAAAATCCACTTCAGGTAATTGATCCACTAGTTCTTCTGCATCCTGATGCTGCCCAACGCCACAATCGAGGAGCAAGCGATGTTCTCCTAATTGCAGAAATAAACAAATGCCTTCCCCCTTGTGACCCACTCCATAGGGATAACAAAATAGAGGGCAATTATGATCGCCAGAAGGAGGCCGAGTCATTTTTCAAGCAATCAAATCTTAGTGGGCTGAACCATCACCGTGATAATTTTCAGAATCATAAAATCCATTTTGAGTTCCGAAAAAGAGTGTGGCAACAATGAATAACCCAGCAAGAAAAACGACAACTAATTTCACATCCATATTCGTTTGCAGCTAATTAACTCACTTTGGGAATTATTATATCTTGAGCCCAATGGATTGGAGGAAACAGGTGTGAAACTGCTAAAAAATATTATTGCGCTAATTAAGGAAACCTGTATGCAGTGGCTAGAACATAAAGTGCCCCGTTTAGCTGCTGCGTTAGCTTATTATATGGTCTTTTCCTTTGCCCCATTAGTGGTGATTGCCATTGCCATTGCTGGTGCCATTTTTGGGGAAGAGGCAGCCCGTGGCGAAATTGTGAATCGACTGAGTCAATATATCAGTCAAGATGCTGCCAGTTTAATTGAAAAAGCCCTGAGTGATGCCGGGCAGCCTAATTTGAGTAATGTGGCTTCTTTAATTAGTATTGGTATTTTACTGTTTGCAGCGTCAGGGGTATTTGCTCAACTTCAAGATGCTATCAATACCATTTGGGGGGTGCAACCTCGTCCGGGCGAACCCATTAAACAATTTATCAGTAAACGGATTTTATCGTTTCTGATGGTATTAGGAATGGGGTTTTTTGTCATCTTATCGTTACTTTTAAATGCCGCGATCGCTGCGCTGAGTGAACTAGAATTAATTCCAGAATTTCCCTCCATTTGGCAATATATTTCCTCACTGGTTTCCTTTGGTTTAGTTACCCTATTATTTGCCATTATTTTTAAGTTTCTGCCCGATGCTAACGTTGCTTGGAGTGATGTGTGGATGGGAGCAATTATCACTTCAGGGTTGTTTGCTATGGGTAGCTATTTCTTAGAATGGTATTTTGCCCAAACCGGGTTTGGATCAACCTATGGCGCTGCAGGATCATTAATTGTGCTATTAGCTTGGATTTATTATTCGGCACAAATTTTATTTTTAGGGGCAGAATTTACAGAAGTGTATGCTCGCAAATTTGGCTCTCGCATTACTCCCACTCGCTACTCCGTTCGCGTCAAAACAACTCCCATTCATTCTGGTGAATCCGAAAAAAAACAAAAATGATTATGATAAAATCACTCATTGTATGCTAAAGAAGTGAACTCAAGTGACAGTATCATCCGTTTCACAATATCCTGATGCAAAAGGGCGGTTTGGTGAATTTGGTGGCAAATATGTCCCTGAAACGTTGATGTGTGCTCTCAGTGAGCTTGAAACCGCCTATAAAGCGATTCGTGACAATGAGGACTTTCAGCAGGAATTACAGCAATTATTAAGCGATTACGTGGGACGACCCACTCCCCTTTATTTTGCGCAACGTTTGAGCCAACACTATGCCCAAGATGGCGTAACGCCTCAAATTTATCTCAAGCGAGAAGACCTAAATCATACAGGGGCTCATAAAATCAATAACGCGATCGCGCAGGCCCTACTGGCCCGTAAAATGGGAAAACATCGCATCATTGCTGAAACGGGAGCCGGTCAACATGGCGTTGCCACCGCAACCGTTTGTGCCCGTTTTGGATTAGACTGCGTCATTTATATGGGCGTGCAAGATATGGAACGTCAAGCCCTCAATGTCTTTCGGATGCGTTTAATGGGGGCAACGGTAGAACCGGTAGAAGCAGGCAATGGCACACTCAAAGATGCTACCTCCCAAGCAATTCGGGATTGGGTAAGCAATGTTGAAACCACCCATTATATTTTAGGCTCGGTCGCTGGCCCTCATCCCTATCCTATGTTAGTTCGTGATTTCCAAGGCGTCATTGGACAAGAAACCCGTCAGCAATGTCAACAACTGTGGGGCGGTGTTCCTGATATCCTGTTGGCTTGTGTTGGGGGTGGCTCCAATGCCATGGGCTTATTTACAGAATTTATCAATGACCCTGAAGTGCGTCTTGTCGGGGTAGAAGCGGCAGGAGAAGGGATTGATTCCCCGAAACACGCTGCGACCCTTACTCGTGGCACACCAGGGATTTTACATGGCGCAAAAAGTTACCTTTTACAAGATGACCAAGGACAAGTAACCCAAGCCCATTCCATTAGTGCCGGGTTAGATTATCCTGGGGTGGGACCAGAACATAGTTACCTGAAAGAGAGTGGTCGCGGTGAATATTATAGTGTCACCGATGCCGAAGCCGTGGCAGCCTTTCAACGAGTATCACGGTTAGAGGGGATTATTCCTGCTTTAGAAACCGCTCATGCCTTTGCTTATCTGGAATCGCTTTGTTCAAGCCTATCGGGCTCACCTAAAATTGTCATTAACTGTTCCGGGCGTGGCGATAAAGATGTGCAAACGGTGGCGAATTATCTAGAACACCAGCCTTAGAGGAAAATTATGGATCAATCAAAATTGCAAATCTGTGACCGAGATTTGTCACAAGAACGACTCAATCAATATTTATCTCAACCAGCAGTGGCTGTGGATACCGAAACCATGGGATTAAATCCGCAGCGCGATCGCCTTTGTTTAGTTCAATTGTGTGATGGGGATGGTAATGTCACCATGATTCGGGTGGAAAAAGGGCAACAGCAAGCAAACTATCTCAAGCAGTTAATGGAAGCCCCGCAGGTGTTAAAGATTTTTCACTTTGCCCGATTTGATGTTGCTCAACTTTACAATACCTTTAATGCCATGACCCACCCCATTTTCTGTACCAAAATTGCGAGTAAAATGGCTCGTACCTATACCGCCAGTCATGGCTTAAAAACGTTAGTGCAAGAATTAGAACAAATTGAACTGGATAAAACTTCTCAAAGTTCTGATTGGGGAGATGTTCATAATTTATCCCCGGAGCAATTAAGTTATGCTGCTAATGATGTTCGGTATTTAATTAGTATTAAGGAAAAATTACAAAAAATGTTGGAGCGGGAAGATCGTTGGGAATTAGCACAAGAATGTTTTAGTTGTGTCCCCGTTTTTGCCAAATTAGACTTACGGCAATTTCCAAATATTTTTGAACATTAATTTGACTTTTATGAAATAATAATTGCCCAGAGAATCCTCTCCTGATAGAACTATGCTAAATTAGAAAATGGAAGCGATTTAATCAGGATTTTTTAGTTAAAAATACCTAAGAATTTGATTTTTTGTTGATAACTTGGCTGTTGGGCAAGGAGCAATGAAGGGCTAAAATAAGATAAATTAGCCTTACAGCTAGGGAAAGTTATTAACAAATCCATTATATTTTTTTATCAACAAGGTGCAGACACCTGTTATGAATGATTCTATCAGGACAATTGAAAAACAAATTAATGAGGTAACCCTTGCTGAACTAGATGCTCAAACGCAACTTGGTCAATTATTAGAAACCCTTGCGCGATCGGTTCAAGCTCAGGTTGCTTTTTTGATTTCGTCACCCTATTTTCCCACAGGTAATTGGCATGATGCGAGTCAAATTGATTCAGAAAAATTACTGAAAGTTCAACAACAATTACAAGCCATTCTAAACAAAACGTCTCAACAAAATTGGACAACCGTTGCAACCCGTGAAAAATTATTACAATTACTCCAGAATCAATTAAATTTAGATTATAATATTATTCTTCCCTTGTTAAATGATTATTGCAAGGGAATATTAATTTTAAGTAGTGACCAAGACATTTCCTTTGACCAAAGCATTAATCAGTCCTTTCAAACCACTTTATCGATTGCTTTAAAAACCATTCAACTGCAATATAATCTAGAAAGATATCGACGTTATCAAACCCTGAAGCAACAAGTTAGTGAGGTCATTCATCACTCTCAAGAATTAGAAACGATTTTACATAGCGCGATCGCGCATACCTGCCAAGCCCTAGAAGTTAAACGAGGCATGGTTTTGATGCTGCGCTATAATAGCGGAGATTTTTTTCAGAATCGGGAACTGATTTCTTCTCCCAATGTCAAGGTGCAACCACTGACGCAATGGGCGCAAACTTCGCAGTTAGAAACCGAATTAAACAGCTTTCCCCTTACCGAAAGTCCTTCCTGCTTACAAGCATGGCAACAAGCCCCAAGTCTCCTTTCCCAAATTGAGCAACCCTTTAACCCCAGTTATGAACCTGCCACACTAGCTCAACCCATCCCCATGCCAGCTTGGTTGATGATGCCGTTAATGGGTAAAAGTGGTGATAAAGCCCATTCCCAGACGGTTTTAGGGTTATTATTACTACAACATGATCAATCTCGTTGCTGGTTAGAAGAAGAACAACAATTAGTGAAATGGGTGAGTACCGAAGCCAGTACCACGATTATTCAAAATAAAACTATTCAACGGGTGCAATCGTTAGTGGATGAACGCACTGCCCAATTACAAAAAAGTTTAGACGTACAAGCCAAACTGTATGAAACCAGTCGATATCAAGTCGAACAACTCCAACAGTTAAATCAAATCAAAGATGACTTTTTAGCTACTATTAGCCATGAGTTAAATACCCCCTTGGCAACCATGAAAATGGCAATTCAAATGTTACGTCGCTCTGATTTAACCTCACAACAACATGAAAGATATCTCAATATTCTGGCTCAGGAATGGAAACGAGAACATGAATTAATCGAAGATTTATTAACCTTACAAACGATTGAAGATCAAGGGATTCCCATTAATGTGCAAGGGATTAACCTGAAACAATTGTTGAGTGAACTGCAAGGAGATTTTCTTAATCAATGGCAAGAAAAAGGTTTAAACTGTCAAATTAATTATGAATCCACCGCTTTGGCACAGCAAGAGATTACCATTTATAGTGATGTCGAGAGTGTGAAACGCATCTTTTGGGAATTACTGACGAATGCAGGGAAATACGCCACGAAAAACACGGCTGTAGAAATCCTTATTTCTCAACCGAGTAACCAGCAGATTCAAGTGAGTGTCACCAATATTGGTTATGGCATTGCCCCTGCCGAACAAGATTATATTTTTGAGCAATTTCGACGGGGCAAGGGAGCGATGCAAAAAGCCATTCCCGGTACCGGCTTAGGGCTAGCATTAGTGAACTCGTTAGTAAAATATCTCAATGGCACAATTAAACTAGACAGTAATTATAATCCTGATGGCGTTGGGAAAACCACGTTTTATGTTACCCTTCCCCAATCGTTAACAGCAGTATCAAGTGAAGGATAATCGTGATTGAGTCTCAATTTAATAACAATCCCGCTGATGATTATTCGGAATTAGAAGCGCAATTAGATGATGTGGAAGTTGAAGTAGAACAAGTTGCCCAACGTCAACGGCGGATTACCAGTCGCATCGCGATCGCGCAACCCCAAGACGTTATTTGGCAAGTGCTAACGGATTACCAATCTCTGCCAGAGTTTATTCCTAACTTAGAAAAAAGCGAACCCCTGGATTATTCTGATGGAAAAGTGCGTTTGGAACAAGTGGGGAAACAAAGTCTATTTAAAATGAATTTTAGTGCGCGAGTGGTACTAGATTTAACCGAAACCCCACCCGAACGCATTGATTTTGAAATGGTGGAAGGTGATTTTAAGGCGTTTTCAGGATATTGGTTACTGCACCCCACCTCCGAAGCCACCCAATTAATGTATAGTGTCTTTGTATGGCCCCCTCGTACTATGCCCGTTACCTTGATCCAACGTCGTCTCAGTAAAGATTTATCCCTCAATTTAGTCGCTATTCGACAACGGGCAGAAGAAATCGCTAACTCATAATGGGGTAGTTCATACACGTTGCAGGATACTTAAGCCGTGACTATCTGTTCCACAGGTATTATATAAACCATATTGGTCACTCAGGGCTTTCACTTGAACCGTTTCTCGGGGGCTAGGTTGCCACGGAATGGGATTTTTATAAGCATAATAGGTTTCTACGCCATCAATGCCCAATTCTACGGCACGGGGCACTAATTCCTCTGCAGGAGAGGCATATCGTTCGGGATGGGCTAATACCACTAATCCCTCGGCTTGATGAATGGCGGAAATTACCGCTTGTGCTTGGGCGGCTTTTCCCGTGGGTTGATCACCTTGTAAATAGGGGACAATTGCGGGATGTTCCGGATTAAAACCGTACCCGAGAATATGGACTTCTGTGTCGCATAAAATGGAAGTAATTTCTACCCCTGTCCAAATTTGGGGGAGTGTTTGCTGACAGCTTTGCAGATAATTTTGCGCAATATAGTAGCCATCAACAGTATGATGGTCCGTAATGGCAAGTCCTTTTAACTGAATTGCTAAGGCTTGATCAATGACTTGTTCTGGTTTCAGTTGCCCATCAGAACAAATTGTGTGCATGTGGAAATTATAATCATTCGGACAACTATTCGCATCAATCGTTTCCCAAATCGCTTTCAGGGCTTCCGTATCTTTTTTGCAAGTAAAATCGGTAGTCGTCATGATAACCTCATTAGTGGGTAACTCAACCATAAGGGCTGGTGTGGTGAGTGGGAAAGGCTCGGCTAATTATTAAGTCATATTACATTTTTTCTTTTTCAGCTTAGCAAATCTTTTCAAACTTGTTGCGGAGGAGACTGTGACAAAACAAGTTTTAGTGATTGGTGGCACAGGCAAGATTGGTCATTGTGTCGCTCAAGATATTAAGCGGCATACCTCTGCCAGCGTAACCATAACAGGACGGCAACCCTCTGCTAAAATCAATTTGCCATGTGTACCATTAGATTTAAGCAATCAGGAACAGGTGGCAAACACAATTACTGATTATGATGTAGTGGTTCATTGTGCCGGCCCGTTTCACCGTCGTGATGGTACCGTTCTAAACCAGTGTATTGAAAACGGCATCAATTATGTTGATGTCAGCGATCATCGTTCCTTTCATTTCCAAGTTGCAGATTATCATGAAAAAGCTCAACAAGCAGGGGTAACAGCGATTTTACATGCTGGGGTGTTTCCAGGGATTTCCAATTTGATGGCACGGCAAGGGGTAGAAGGCTTCGATCGCGCTGATTCCATTCATCTCTATTATGTCGTTGCTGGGACTGGTGGGGCAGGATTAACGGTGATGCGAACCACGTTTTTAGGATTGCAATCCCCCTTTTCAGCTTGGATTAAGGGTCAATGGCAAGACGTGGAACCCTATAGTGAACGGGAAGTGATCGAATTTCCTCATTATGGCAAAGCAGGGGTTTATTGGTTTGATGTTGCCGAAACCTATACCCTTCCCCAAGCATTTGATGTGGAAACGGTTATTACCAAGTTTGGTTCCCTTCCCAATCTTTATAATGATTTAACTTGGCTTACTGCCCATCGCATGTCTAAATCCGTTTTAAACCATCCCATAACCCTAGAATGGCTATCGAAAATTAGTTTTGCGATGGCGCGGGTGACGGATTTATGGAGTGGCATCGGCATTGCTGTCGCTGTGGATGTAGAAGGAGAAAAAGATGGCAATCAGCAAAGGCATCGCTTACAGTTTTATCATGATAATACCGCGATCGCGGCAGGAATGGGGGCAGGAAGTATTGCTCAATTACTCCTCAATAACGACATCATCCAACCGGGGGTATGGGCGGTGGAAAAAGCAGTGAAAACTCCACAATTCCAGAAAATGAATCAACAACGCGGTTTAAAAATTGAAACCATCTGTAATTAAAATAATCGCCAGTACTGGGAATTTAACTGCTTGAGTTGTCCTAAACGATGGGTAAAATAATAATCATCGAGGCGACTATATTGAAAGTAAATCGCGCGATTGAGATGAATCGCCCAAGCCCAAATAAAGGCAGCGACAGTAAGACTCGCTAAGGCATTATATTCCATTTCTTCTAGGGGCGCGATCGCGCAATATCCCTCTAGAAAAGCCTCTCGAACTCGACGACTGCATCCGCCTTGAATTGCAACTTGTTGAAATTTGGCAATATCAAAGGCACGCCAACCACAACCACATTGATCAAAATCAAACAGCGTCATTTGATTATCGTCAGTAAAATGGGCATT
>JAHEOB010000231.1 GCA_018610095.1 Halothece sp. MAG | reverse complement strand
ATTGCTCAATTCCTTTTAGTTCCCCACTGGTGGGGTAACGTAGTTCGTCGTCTGCTTTAAGAATAACTTGGCTTACTACACTCATAATGATTAAAATCGCATTGAATGAAAATCTACCTTAGTAGTGTAGCGACTCTTGCGGTTATAATCCATCTTTATTGTGCATCACATGGAAGAGTGTGTTAAATTCAATTAATCGAGCCTTTCAGTAAACGGCTTTATCTACTTCCTCTAAAGAGCGTAGCAAAGTGTTAGGAAGAGTTTTACGGCTATCATCAGCGGTTTTTAGAGGTCGTCGGAATGATTAGAAAGCACTGGAAAAACAACTCAATTTTCTATTTTTGGTTATTTCAATACAAAAAATAAACCGTTAATGAAATAGGATGCTTATTTTTTTAATTAAGTTTAGTTTAGCTAAATTACTATCGATTTTATTTAAAAATAATTTCTATTTTGCTACAATTTATGATTGATTATTTTTATAATTAGCAGTAATTATGAAGGCATTAGAAACTAGTTTACGTAATTTATTAGAAGGCACTAAACAATTTCAAATCCCGCTGTTTCAGCGTCCTTATTCTTGGAACAAAGAAAATTGGCAAACTTTATGGGAAGACTTGTTAACTTTATATAAAGAGGAAGTTGAAGCTCCTTATTTTTTAGGTCCCATTGTTACCGAATCTAGGTCTGGAACAGCAGAGGGAATTTCCCCTTTTACGGTTATCGATGGACAACAACGTTTGATAACCTTAACTCTCTTATTAGCTACTTTACGAGATTACATTAAGAAGCATAACCCAGAGTTGCAAGAAATTGCGGATGAAATTCATCAAGAATCTTTAATCAATCGATTTAAAAAAGATGATAAGCACTACAAAATTTTGCCAACTCAGGAAGATCGCGAAATTTATACCTCCCTGATCAATAATACATATAAGCCGACAGGACAAGGAAAAATTTGCGAAGCATATAATTTCTTTTATAACAAACTGTGCAATCCTAATCCTGATTTAGAAGAAGAAAAAGAATTGCAATGCGAACTTTTAAAAACGGTAATTCTAGAAAAATTAGTGTTTATTAATATTACTTCAGATCAAGAACAAGACGATCCCTATTTAATTTTTGAAAGTTTAAACTATAAAGGGCAAGAGTTAACGCAAGCAGATTTGGTACGTAATTATATTTTTATGCAATTACCAGATGAAAAAAGGGAAAAACTTTATAAAGAAAAATGGATGCCAATCCAAGAGGAATTTAAAGCAGACTTAAAAGACTCTGGAGATTCCGCAAAAGAGCTAACAACAGCTTTTTGGACCTTTCTCAGAAAGGATGGAGACTCGGTTTCTCAAAAAAATGTTTATAAAGAAACAAAAAATTATTTTAAGGGGAATGAAATTGAACAAAAACTTGAAAAGCTCACTCGATTTACTCGATACTACCAACGCATTCGTTTTTGCGAACGAGAATCCAATTCCAAGTTACGCGACAAGTTTTATCGTTTAAATAGGTTGGATTTTACGACGAGCCGTATTTTCCTGCTTAATATTTATGATCAGTATGAAGAAAAAAATATATCGTTAGAAGATTTTGTAAGAATATTGCAATATTTAGAGTCCTACTTTGTACGTCGCTTGTTTGTAAAAATACCCACAAAAAGTTTAGGAGGTGTTTTTACTAAATTATACAGCCAAATCCAAAAAAAAGGTTATAAAGATTTAGTTGAGGGGGTACACGATACATTAAGTAAGTTTGAAGGAAATAAAAGATGGCCTGATGATGAAGAATTTCGCCAACATTTTGTAGAGTTTCCTTTATATAATCAAAATCAGAGAGACCGTGCCAAACTAATTCTAGAAAGTTTAGAAAATTGGCAAAATAAAGAGCAGGTTAATCCAGATAATTTAACTATAGAACATATTATGCCACAAAAATTAAATCAACATTGGAAGAAAATATTGGGAGAAGATCATGAGAATATACACAAAAAATGGCTTCATACAGTGGGTAACTTAACCCTAACTGCATACAATTCCGAATTATCTGATAAACCGTTTCAAGAAAAAAGAGAATACCTAATCAAAAGTAACATATCTCTGAATAGATACTTTCACAATATTTCAGTTTGGAATGAACAACAAATACAACGTCGTGCCCATAACCTAGCTGATAAGGCAATTGAAATATGGCCTCGATAAGAAGTTTTGATAAGTACTTAAATTTTTTGTTGCTTGTGTTGTTCTGGTAGCATCGCAATCCCCAAATTGGCGAGTGCTGTCAATAAGCAATAGATATTTAATAATTAACTGTATCTGGATTAGCAAAATGTAAAGAAAACTATGTCAGTTACTGATACCAATCCACCAAAATGGCAACAAGGTAGTTTAATTGAAGTTGAAATTGATGATCTCAGCGATCGCGCTGATGGTGTGGGGCGTTGGCAGGGGCGAGTAGTGTTTGTTCCTGATACCGTAACTGGCGATCGCGCCTTAGTGCGCTTAGTTCGCGTGAAACGGAAATACGCCTATGGTAAACTCCACCAATTATTAACCCCTTCTCCGCATCGCGTCCGTCCCAACTGTATTGTTGCCGATAAGTGTGGCGGATGTCAGTGGCAACACATTGATTTATCCTATCAGCTTCAAGCGAAACAGCAAATTGTCATGGATGCCCTACAACGCATTGGCGGCTTTCATAATCCACCTGTCTCACCCATTCTCAGCAGTGTCAACTCTCTCGGGTATCGTAATAAAGTCACCTATCCCCTGCAACGATCAGCTAACGGACAAGTCCAAGCAGGCTATTATCGCAAAGGCTCCCATAATGTCGTCAATCTTAATCAATGCCCCGTCCAAGATCCCCGTCTCGATCCCTTGTTAGCCCAAATTAAAACCGATATCCACGCTCAAGGCTGGGGAATCTATAACGAGAAAACCGAAAAAGGGAAACTGCGACATCTTGCCCTAAGAATTGGACGGCATACAGGCGAAATTCTATTAACCTTAGTTACCACTGATTGTAATTTAGCAGGAATCCAAGCACAAGCAGAAACCTGGTTAAAACAGTTCCCACAGTTAGTGGGAGTGTGTCTCAATCATCAGCCGCAACGGAATAACATTATTTTTGGCAAAGAAACCCACTGTCTGGCAGGGAAAGGAGAAATCCAAGAACAGTTTGCTGGGATCACCCTCAATTTGCGTCCCGACACCTTTTTCCAAGTCAATACCGAAACCGCCGAAGCCCTGTGTCAGTTGATTTTAGACGAAATTGCCCTCACAGGTACGGAAACGGTTGTGGATGCCTATTGTGGCATCGGTACCTTTACCCTTCCCCTTGCCCAAAACGCCAAACAAGTCATCGGCATAGAATCTCACCCTAGCGCGATCGCGCAGGCAAAAGCAAACGCCCAACTCAACGAAATAAACAACGTCACCTTTTATCAAAGCAAAGTGGAAACCCTTTTTCCGCAATTTAAACAAACCCCCGATTTAGTTTTTCTCGATCCCCCGCGTAAAGGCTGCGATCGCGCCGTCTTAGAAGCCCTTGCCCAATTAAAGCCTCCGCAAGTAGTTTATTTGAGTTGTCGCCCTGCCACCCTAGCCCGTGATTTACAACAATTATCGCAGCTGGGATATACCATAACTAATATTCAACCTGCCGACTTCTTTCCCCAAACTGCCCATGTCGAATCGGCTGTGTTCCTAACAAGGGAAATTGCTCACTAAAAAAGGGGTTTCCCCCTTGTCAAATATTTTGATAAAATAAAAATGAACTTACTAAAATTTGGGAATAGATTTTATTAGCTGAAATCGGAAACGAGTAAGCTTTTTTCTAATATTAATATCAAAAAATCGGTTCGCCAGCAATTGCATTCCAGTGAGGTAAAAGCGCGTGATTGCATTATCACCCCGTCGAACAAAGTGCAACTGGGGGACAGTGAGTTTTGCCTCAACTCTCTATCTTGGCCCCATTCTTGATTTATTAATCGCCAAAGTCCCCCGTAATTGGCAACCTGAAATTCGGCTCGGCTTACAGGAAGCCCTTGTCAACGCCGCTAAACATGGCAACCAACTGGATCCCAGTAAACCTGTTGTCGTTCAATATGCCATTCTCGCAAGCAGTTGCACTTGGATCATCACCGATTCCGGGAAAGGTTTTATTCCCGACTGCAGTTGTTATCAACCCGATGGTGAAGAAGATCCTTATCGTTTTCTCCCCAGTGATGAAACAGCAGAAGGAGGGAGGGGATTATGTATTTTATATCAAATTTTTGACCATGTTGATTGGAATGAACAAGGAACGCAGTTAAAATTAACCAAAAATTGGAATTAGTCCCAGACAAAAGTGATACAGTTAGCAATAGCTATCTAACTAGATTGAGAGAGAGCTAACTTATGTTAATGAAAGCCCAAGAAATAATGACCCGAAATGTGGTCAAAGTTAAGGGGTCAGCCACGATCGCGGAAGCGGTGGCGTTAATGAAGGAAAACAATATTCGCTGTTTAATTGTGGATCGCCGTCGAGAAGACGATGCTTATGGCATTATTACCGAAACCGATGTTGTCAATCAGGTAGCAGCCTATGGCAAAGATCCCCAACAAGTGAGAGTTTATGAAGTGATGACCAAACCCTGTATTGTGGTGAACCCCGACTTGGGTGTGGAATATGTTGCCCGATTATTTTCCCAAGCCAATATTCATCATGCCCCCGTCATTCAACACGAAGTATTGGGGTTAATTTCCACCTCCGATATTCTGAGAAAAAGTGATTTTGTCAATAATCCCAAAGAAAAATTATTAGAAGAAGAAATTGAAAAAGCGATCGCCCATGCTCGGGAAGAATGTCACAATAAAGGCAATACCTCACAAGAGTGTGCTGTGGCATGGGATGTTGTCGAAGAATTGCAAGCAGAAGCTGCCCACCAAAAAGCAGAAAAACGTTATGATTTGGGCCAAGGAGGATAATGGGAACTTATCACGACATTGATATTGCCCGATATATTGATCACGCGCTTTTAAATCCAGCAGCAACCAGCGAACAGCTAAAACAATGTTGTCATGAAGGCTGGCAATATAATTTTCCCACCGTTTGCGTGTATCCCAGTGCTGTGAGAGAGGCAAGGGAATATTTACAAAAGAAACCCACTCAAGTTTGTACGGTTATTGGCTTTCCCACCGGGGCAACCACCACCGCTAGTAAACTTCATGAAGCCTTAGAAGCTGTTGAAAATGGGGCAACGGAATTAGATGTAGTTATTAATTTAGGTTGGATGAAACAAGGGGATGCCAATCGCGTGAATCGTGAAATCGCGCAAGTTTGCGAAGAAACGGGACAAACCATCAAAGCCATAATTGAAATGGGGCTTCTCAATGAAGAGGAAAAAACCTTAGCCGTGGAAGCCTGTTTAGATGCTGGCGTTACCTTTATTAAAACCAATACCGGTTGGTTTGGTGGGGCAACGGTTGAGGATGTGGCATTAATCTACGACCTTAGTAAAGGGCAAATTGGGATCAAAGCAGCAGGCGGTATTCGGAATTTAGAAAGCGCGATCGCGCTCATTGAAGCAGGGGCAACGCGATTAGGAACCTCTCGGGGCGTTCGTTTACTGCAGCAACAAGAGAAAATGGATACTCCTGAGGAACTAGAGGAATAATACTCCTTGCTATGGTGGTGATTGGTAGCAAATTGGGGTTAGAATGAGTCAAACCTATAAAGTAACGGGGATCAATTTAAAAGGCGTTCCCTTTGGAGAGCGCGATCGGCTACTGACTATTCTGACACCAGAATGGGGATTAGTTCGTGCCATTGCCGGCGGGGCACGGAAACATCATTCCCGTTTACGTGGGCGCAGTGAATTATTCGTGGTCAATCACCTATTATTAGTCAAAGGACGTTCCTCTCTGTATCGCGTCACCCAAGCTGAAACGCTACAGACTTATTCTAAACTGAGCCAAAACCTTTTTAAACTCACCATTAGTCAATATTTAACCGAAATTATCCTAGCCTTTGCCCTCCATGAACAACCCCAACCAGACCTATTTACCCTATTGCAACAACATTTGGACCGCATTGAAGCCTGTTGTGTCAATTCTTCCCAACAGAACCTTGCCCAAACTTTATTTCCGCTACTCAATCAAGGCATTTTTCATCTTTTATCCTTAGCCGGGATTGCCCCGCAAGTGCATGAATGTTGTCTCACGCAACGTCCACTCCACATTGATTTTGATGATCCCCATTGGCGCATCGGATTTAGCCATCAAGCAGGTGGCTTAATTTCCCAACAACAAGCAATGGCAAATTATTGTCTAACTGCAAGTGAGGTGAGACTGTTACAGCAACTTTCCCAATCAACCCTTCCTTATCCATTTATTGGTGAAATGACTCCTTTACAAACCATTGAAAAAGTTTTACGAAGCTATACCGAATATCATTTCAATTGTTCCATTCGTTCCGCCACCCTCATTGAGAGTTTATTAAGCAATGACGCTGCTGTATCCTATTCAATCCTATGAAATTATCCGAACAAGAACAAATCAATACTCAAGCAACCAATGTTAATCCCGAACAGATTGCCAATGATCATAACCAGGGATTTCTACCCGTCCTGAAAAATTACCGCTTTCTAACCCTATGGAGTGGTCAAATCTTTTCCCAACTGGCGGATAAAGTGTATCTGGTATTAATGATTAGCATTATTGCCAGTCACTTCCAACGCCCCGATGAAACCATTAGCGGTTGGGTATCAGCGATTATGATTGCCTTTACCATTCCTGCCGTCTTATTTGGATCCCTAGCAGGGGTGTATGTGGATCGTTGGTCGAAAAAAGGCGTTCTGGTGGGTACCAATTTAGTGCGAGGGGTGCTGGTTTGGTCAGTTCCAGCCCTACTCTATTTTTCTCAAGACTTATCCCCTTGGTTTAATCTCCCCGTGGGCTTCTGGTTACTATTGGTGATTACCTTTTTAGTGTCCACCCTGACCCAATTTTTTGCCCCCGCCGAACAAACCGCAATTCCCTTATTAGTGGAACGGAAACATCTGCTTCCTGCAAACTCCCTTTATACCACTACCATGATGGCATCTGTCATTATTGGCTTTGCCGTGGGGGAACCCCTATTAGGCTTAACCGAAACGTTTGCCAACTGGATGGGCTTAACGTGGGAGTTTAGTAAAGAACTTGTCGTGGGGGCTGGTTACGCGATCGCAGGCATTATCCTTTTACCCCTTAATCCCCAAGAAAGTGCTAAAAGTGAAAAAGAACAACCCCATGTTTTCCAAGATATTTGGGAAGGCATTCAATATTTACGCTATAACCATCAAGTGCGCAATGCCATGGTGCAATTAGTGATTCTATTTTGTATCTTTGCTGCCTTAGCGGTATTAGCCGTGCGGTTAGCCGAAACCCTTCCCAACTTAGAATCGGATCAGTTTGGCTTTATTCTCGCTGCTGGCGGCGTTGGCATGGCTGTTGGGGCTACTTTTCTCGGTAATTGGGGTCAAAACATCTCCCGAGGGCAGTTAGGCTTTTGGGGATCCGTGGGCATGGCTTTATCCTTAGTGGGATTAGCCTTCTTTACCACTCATTTAACCGTTGCACTGATCATGACAAGTGTCCTTGGGTTTTTTGGTGCCGTTGTGGGCATTCCCATGCAAACCACCATTCAAGAACAAACGCCAGAACAAAAACGTGGTAAAGTATTTGGCTTGCAGAATAATGCCGTCAATATTGCCCTGACCTTACCCTTAGCATTAGCCAGTTTAGCGGAGACGATCTTTGGGTTAGAAGCCGTTTTATTAAGTTTAGCAGGAATCGCGATCGCAGGAGGTCTCTTAACTTGGTATATTTCCCGTACAGGAGTATCGATTGCTTCAACAGAAGACTAATCTTTGCTAAATTCGGTCTCCGTTGTATATTGCTTTATGTTCGTCACCAAGTTAAGTTGCATGCATATCGCCTGGTTGGGAAAAAAATCACCCTTTTGTGGGAATGTCACCTATAGTCGCAATCTCACGAGTGCTTTATCAGCCCGTGGTTATGACATTAGTTTTGTTCATTTTGCCCAAGGAGAAGGAGAATCTGACAATTGGCCGGATTGTCAGGAAGTGACGTTACCTTTTATTTATAAATCTCAGGTTTATACAATTCCAACGTTGGGATCAGCCCATCGATTGCGGCGATCGCTGCAAGAATTACAACCTGATATTGTCCATGCCTCCCTCACCCTTTCTCCTTTGGACTTTCGATTGCCCGAAATTTGTAAACAACTTAATCTTCCCTTAGTTGCCACTTTTCATACACCCTTTGATAAAAAACTACGTAACTTCAAAGCCAGTACCCAATTGCTAACCTATCAACTGTATGCCCCATTTTTAGCCCACTACGATGGGGTAATTATTTTTTCACGAATGCAACAAAAATTTCTCAAGCGTCTGGGAGTTCCCCAAGAAAAGTTAGCAGTCATTCCTAATGGGGTTGATGTCACCCGATATTGCCCTGGGGGATCGGATTTTAAATCCTATGTCGGGGCAGATCGCTTATTTGTCTATCAAGGACGCATTTCCAACGAAAAGAATGTGGAATCCCTATTGCGAGCGTGGAAAGCGTGTAATTTGGGACAAAATACCAAATTAGTAATTGTCGGTGATGGGCCGTTAATTAACTCTTTAAAACCGTTTTATAATAAACAGCATAATGTCATTTGGTTAGGGGTGATTACTGATGAAGACAAGCGAATTGATATTCTTCGAGCAGCCGATGTTTTAGTTCTCCCCTCGTTAGTGGAAGGCTTATCCATTTCCCTATTAGAAGGAATGGCTTGTGGAACCGCCTGTGTTGCAACTGATGCTGGTGCCGATGGAGAAGTTTTAGAAGACGGGGCAGGCATTATTTTGAATACGAACCGTGTCACAGCCCAACTAAAAACCTTATTACCGGTGTTAGAAAAGCATCCCGAATTAACAGAAGGTTTAGGTGAAAAGGCACGAACGAGAGTCTTAGAACGATATACCCTTGATGATAATATTACTCAAGTGGAAAACTTGTATCAGCAAGCAAGGGAGCGGAAGTTAATGCAGGTTAGCACTTCCTCCTAGAAAGGCTTCAATGGGTGGGTTACCATAAATTGTAAAAAAATGTAAAGCTAAAAGGGAAATGTTATTGCAACCAGAACAACGTCAGAAACTTGATCCCAATGATGATGGCCAATTTTATGCGGTTCCCCGTTTAGTGACTCATGTTGATGATCAATTTCTAGATCAATTAACCAATCTTTACCGCCAGCGACTTAAACCCAATACTCGCATTTTTGACATGATGAGTAGTTGGGTTTCCCACGTTCCCGAAGAAATGGCATTTGCCCATGTGGAAGGGCATGGCATGAACCAAGAAGAATTAAACCGTAACCCTCGCTTAGATCACTACTTTATTCAAGATTTCAATAAAAATCCCCAGTTTCCTTTAGCTGATCAAGACTTTGATGCCGTATTAAATGCCGTTTCAATTCAATATTTACAGTATCCTGAAACCGTATTTCAAGAAATTCATCGTGTCTTAAAACCGGGTGGGGTTGCCATTATTAGTTTTTCCAATCGCATGTTTTTCCAAAAAGCGATTTCAGCGTGGCGGGAAGCTAGTAGTGATGAAAAGCGAATCGAGTTAGTCAAGGGATATTTTAATGCGGTAAGTGGCTTTAGTGAACCCGAAGTGATCAAAAAGCAGCCCTCCGTTCCCTCCATCTTACAAATGTTTGGCATGGGAGGTAGTGATCCCTTTTATGCGGTATTAGCTTATCGAGAAACCTAACCTTTGGCGTTTGGCTTCATATAAAATTAGCGAAGCCGCGATCGCGACGTTTAGAGATTCCACCCCATCTTCTAGGGGAATTTTTACCCTTTCATCGGCTAAATGGGCTAACTGGGTTGATAACCCCGCCCCTTCATTTCCCAATAAAATTAAACTCGGTTGCCGAAAATCCACTTCCCAATAGGTTTTTGTTGCCGTGGGAACCGTTGCCACTACTTGCCCTGAAAATTGTTGAACCCGTGAAGGTAAATCCGTTTCTACCGCCATGGGAACCCGAAACCATGCTCCTGCTGAGGCACGTAACACTTTAGGGTGATCCCATTCCACACTATGGTCACTTGCCCAAATCCCTTCCACACCTGTCGCCACCGCCGTCCGAATAATGGTTCCCATATTGCCGGGGTCTTGCAGTTGTTCTAAAATCAGTCCCAGTTGTAAATTGTCAAGACTGCGCGATCGTTGCCAGTTACTAGGAGCAACCGCAATAATGCCATCTGGATTCACCGTCGTCGCGATCGCGCTGAGAAGCTCTTCAGAAACTAATTCCACTCGCTGGGCAAGGCTTTCACATTGATTAGATAAGTCAGGATGGTTCTGTTGCCACTGGGGCGTATAACAAACGGTTTCTAGGGGGAACTTAAATTCACACGCCGCTTCCACTACATTGGTTCCTTCTAGTAAAAAGCAATTTTGCCGTTTGCGATGTTTGCGATAGTGAAGTTTGCGAATCTTTTTAATTAAGGGATTTTTGAGACTAGTTAACACAATTACGTTGAATTCTAACCACCACTGACAATTACCGATAGAATAACAAAGGAATCGTATCCAAATTTCGCTGATTCACTTAATCCCTGCCAAGGGATAGAAAGGATGGGAAATGCCATGTTTTAAGTTTAAGTAATTGCTTGCAAAGATTGATAGGATACTAATAGGACAATAAAGAAAACTTGCGATGCCTAATTCGTTTGGTAGAAGAAAATTTGTTGGGTATGGTGTTAGTTTACTTACGTTAACTGGACTTTCTTTAATCGGTTGTGAATCGAGAGGCAATCGAGCTTCATCTAATCAATTGCAGAGCAGCGATCGCGGTGAAAAGACGATGAAATTAGAAAGCAGTGCTTTTTCCCACGAAGGAATGATTCCCACTAAATACACCTGTGACGGTGCCGATATTTCTCCAGCACTCAGTTGGCGTGACGTTCCCGAGGGAACACAAAGCCTTGCTCTCATTTGTGATGATCCAGATGCCCCTGGCATGACCTTCGTTCATTGGATCATTTACAATCTAGCTCCCGATACACAACAGTTGCCAGAGGATGTTCCCAAGCAAGAACAATTAGACAATGGGGCACTACAGGGACAAAATAATTTTGGTAAAGTGGGTTATGGTGGTCCTTGTCCCCCTGGTGGCACTCACCGCTACTTTTTCAGACTTTATGCTCTCGATCAAATGCTCAATTTAGAAGCAGGAGTCAATCGAGATCAGCTTGATCAAGCAATGGAAGGTCATATTCTCGCTCAGGCAGAACTAATGGGACAATATAGTCGTAAAGGTTAATCTTGCAATTCAACTTGATTGATGTCGTTCCATACCCAGTTGAATTAAGCGATCCACTAACTCTGAAAAGGGAATGCCAGTGGCATCCCATAACTGAGGATACATACTGGTTACTGTAAATCCAGGCAGCGTGTTAATTTCGTTGAGATAAACATTCCCTGTGGTTTCTTGGTAAAAAATATCAACCCGACCTAATCCCGCAGCATCCACTACTGTAAAGGCTTGTTTCGCTAATTCTTGTATTTGCTTGGTAATCTTATCGGGAACTGAAGCAGGAATGGAAAGATCGGCTTTTCCTTCGGTATATTTCGTTTCGTAATCGTAAAAATCGCTGCTGTAACTAATTTCCCCTAAAACTGAGGCTTGGGGAGATTCATTCCCCAATACGGCACATTCTACTTCCCTAGCAGTAATCCCTTTTTCAATTACCAAACGACGATCATAGCTAGCTGCTTCATCTAAGGCGGTTTCTAGCTGCGATCGCGCTGTTGCTTTAGAAATCCCCACCGATGATCCCAAATTAGCAGGTTTCACAAAACAGGGATAACCAATTTCTGCTTCGATCTCATCACAGACTTTGGGAAACACACAAGGATTGGACCACACTTGATCCCGATTAATCCCTTTATAGTTAAGTTGGGGCAGTCCGGCTTGGGCAAATGCCATTTTCATTGCCAACTTATCCATTCCCAACGCTGACCCTAACACGCCACTACCAACAAAGGGGACTTGCATTAACGTCAGCAATCCTTGTACCGTTCCATCTTCCCCATTAGGGCCATGTAAAATAGGAAACCAAACATCTACACTACTAACTTCTGGTGGGAAATCCCATAAACTGCCTGATGCTTCCGTTGTCGGAGGCATTTGCTGTTCTAAGATTGTTTCAGCGTTTTTTCCCCCTTCCCAAACGCCATTTTTGTGAATATAAATTGGGGTTAAATCATATTTTTGGGCATTCTCTGGTGATTTTAGGGCCTGCGCGATCGCGCTTGCAGAGCGAATGGACACTTCATGTTCGCCAGAGCGCCCACCAAATAATAATCCCACCCGTTTTTTACTCATATCATAACCTTGTATATCAAATTGTGGATGAAAACTGTATCACAATCTGGTTAGCAGAAAAAGGGACACTGCTGGTTAACTAACAATAACGCTAATAATTATGGCACTTAGAGAAAAAATAAAGGCTGATACAAAGATGGCGGCTGCAACATTACCCTGACGAATTTCTCCTCGATAATCAGTGGGCGTAATTAAATCAAAAGCGCGAATGGCAACATATAAAATAATAGAAGCAAAGAATGCCCAGATTACCGTACTTAAAAGTGCTGCTGGATCAATATCAATAATTTCCATAACTCTTAAAAATAATCTTATAAAGGATTATTATAACAGATTCCATAAATTAACTGCTTGAAATTGAATCTAAAGATTTGCTTAGATCAAACTCGATATCATTGATGCTACGTTAAGTTTAGAAGGTTAAAGACTAATCACCAAATGGATAATGGGTAAATGGCAAAATTTTTGATTTTACTTTGAAAACTATAGCAATGAAGAGTCATATGTGAGAAGGTAATTCACTCAAACTGCATAAAATAATCTCAAATAACATAGAGACATAGTAAAGGATTCATTCATTCAATGGAACAGTTCTCATGAATCATTCCTGACTGCTATAATTGAGAGTTTTGATATGTCAGCTCAAGTTGAAACTACTACAACGAAACGCTTTATTGATTACACTTGGATAATTAGTTTAATCTCTCTAATTTTGGTTATTCTAGCAGGCTTGTTGAGTACGACTTTTTATGAAGAAATTACCGATGAAAGAGTGACTGTTGATCCCGAAGAAACGGTCAAACTGGAGTCAATTACACTAGAACCTCGTCTGATTGGGGCTTTGCGAATTGATGTGGAAGCGTTACTCAGCACGAGTCGGTGGGTGATTTATGAAATTCAACTCTATGATAATCAGGATCAACTTTTAGCATCTGCCATTAATGAGTCTTGGTATGCTACGGGAACTTGGCGTGAAGGAGGCGAAACAGGCACTTGGGAAGAAGAAGATGTCTTAGGTGGCTTAGATGTGCAATTGGGAGAACAAGACAACAAAGATGTTACCCTTGCCATTACAGTGTTAGGGGTTGGCTCCACCCAAGGAAGAACCAATAATGTTAATGCTGCGGTTCCTTTTGAAATAGAAGTACAAGATGGCGTAATTGATACTCGCTATCTTTGGCTCGGTTTTTTTGGAACGGCTGCTATGACCATTTTAAGTTACATTTCCGT